>JBKPQA010000190.1:0-3649 GCA_046733835.1 Actinomycetota bacterium | reverse complement strand
TGGCCGGCGCGCCGGTCGACGGCTGGTCGCGTCACGGCAAATTCCTCGACCTCGACGCCGACGGCATCCATCTGGTCTTCCACCTGGCCCGCGCCGGCTGGCTGCGCTGGTCCGACGCCCTCCCCAACACCAGGATGCGCCCAGGCAAGTCGCCGATCGCCCTCCGCGTGCGCTTCTCCGACGGGTCGGGATTCGACCTCACTGAAGCCGGCACGAAGAAGTCTCTCGCCGCATACCTCGTCCGCGACGTGAAGGAGGTCCCCGGCATCGCTCGGCTCGGCCCCGATCCCCTGGCCGACGACTTCGACGAGGCCGCGTTCGCCGCAATGCTCGAGGGGCGGCGCACCCAGATCAAGGGACTGCTGCGCGACCAGGAGTTCCTCGCGGGCGTCGGCAACGCCTACTCAGACGAGATCCTCCACGTCGCCAAGCTGTCGCCCTTCGCCATTGCCGGCTCACTCAAGCCGGAGGAGGTTCGGCGCCTGTATGCCGCTCTGCGCGACACCCTCGCCGGCGCCGTGGTCGCCGCCTCCGGCAAGCCGGCGGCCGAGCTCAAGGACGCCAAGCGCGAGGGTATGCGAGTCCACGGCCGCACCGGCCAGCCCTGCCCGGTATGCGGTGACACCGTCCGCGAGGTGTCGTTCGCCGACTCGTCGCTGCAGTACTGCGCGACCTGCCAGACCGGCGGGAAGCCGCTGGCCGACCGGCGGATGTCCCGGCTGCTCAAGTAATCGGGTCCTGCCAGACTGACGGGCATGTCGACCCAGCCTCACGTGCCCGTGGTGACCGTCTCCGACCTCCCCGACGACGCGGTCATGGTCGACGTCCGGGAGCGGAACGAGTGGGACGCCGGCCACGCCCCGGAGGCGGTCCACATCCCGATGTCTGACCTGCCGGGCCAGATCGAGGAACTACCGCTCGGTGACGGGCCGCTCGCGATCGTCTGCCGGAGCGGCAACCGGTCCGGCCGAGCCGTCGCCTGGCTGTCCCAGCAGGGCGTCGACGCGGTCAACGTCGCCGGGGGGATGCAGGCCTGGAACGCCGCGGGCAAGCCGATGGTCGCCGAGACCGGCGCCCCGGCCCGGGTGATCTGACGGCCGACTCGGTATGCGGATCCTCTCCATCCAGTCGCACGTCGCCTACGGTTACGCCGGCAACTCCGCGGCGGTCTTCCCGCTACAGAGGCTCGGCCACGAGGTCTATGCGGTTCTCACGGTGACCTTTTCGAACCACACCGGCTACGGCGCGGTTCGTGGTCCGCTCATCGCCCCGGACGACGTCCGTGAGGTCATCAACGGCGTCGAGGACCGTGGCGCGTTCCCGACCATCGACGCAGTCCTGTCCGGATACCAGGGCGCGGAGGCCGTCGGTGAGGTCGTCCTCGATGCGGTTGCCCGCGTAAAGGCCGCCAACCCCAACGCCGTCTATTGCTGCGACCCGGTCATGGGTGATGTGGGGCGAGGGTTCTTTGTGCGGCCGGGCATACCCGAGTACATGCGTGATTCCGTCGTACCCGCGGCGGATCTAGTGACGCCGAACCAGTTCGAGCTCGAGTTCCTGACCGGGCGGCCGGTGTCGACCGTGGACGACGTCGTGCGCGCGGCGGAGCAGCTCCACCGGATGGGGCCGGCGACGGTGCTCGTCACCAGCGTGATGACCACCGATACCCCGGACGACGAGATCCGGATGGTGTGCTCGTCGCCCGAGGGTCGCTGGCTGGTGTCGACGCCACGGCTACCGATGACCGTGCGCGGCGGTGGCGACGTCACGGCGGCGGTCTTCCTCGCGCATAGCCTCACCGACGGACCTCGCGCGGCACTCTCGCGCACTGCCGCGACCATGTACGCGGTCCTCGCGGCGACCCACAAGGCCGGCGTCGAGGAGATGGCACTCATCGCGGAGCAGGACGCGATCGCGGACCCGGACGAGCGCTTCACGCTGACCGACCTCTAGCCGAATCCTGGTCCCGCCGCAGCGGATCCGGCGACGTCAGGAGTAGACGAACGGCGCCGGCTCGAGTCGGGTCGCGACATCGAGTTCGACTCGCTGCACCGGGACCGGTGCCTCCGCTGCCGCGGAAATCGGTGCGGGACGAGGACGGCGAGGCACCAACAACCCATGTGAGCCGCCGCGCCCGCTGTAGATCAACAGGCCAGAGACCCGGTCGGGCACCGCGTCCAACACGGCCCGGACGACCGGCAGTGAGCGGAACCGCGTCCAGTGGTCCTCGTCCGCGAATCCGAGCTCGAGGGCGACCCCCCATGGATGCACGGTCCACTGCCAGTCGACCACGAGGTTGGTCTGTGCCGCTTCCACGAGAGCGTCACCGTAGGCGTCCCGCCACCGGAGGGCCGACAGTTCTCCGTCCAGCACCTCGATGGTCCAGTACTCCACGACAAGAAGAGTGGGCTGGCCACAAGACCGAGGTCAACCAGGGCGGGCTGCCGGTCAGACCGCGCGCAGGGCGTGACTTACCGCGCCGTGCGCAGTCCCGGCGGTGGGTGTTGCGGACGAGCGGGTATGCGAGGGGCCGGCTTGGTGAGCTCGGGCGGCGCGGATCTCGTCGAGGGCGCGCAGGGTGTCTCGGTCCCTCAGGTGCTCCCGGTCCGCGGAGACGCCGAGGTCGGCGCCGTGGAGGGCGTGGTCCAGGCCGCGGCGGCGGTGGGTCCATTCCAGGAGGCCGATCACGAGGATTCCTAGAGCGACGACCACGGCGACGACCACCGCGGAGCCGGGGTCGACGACGGCACCGCTGATCAGGCCGGCGATGCCGGCCAGGGCGGCAGCACCGAGGGTCAGGCTGGTGAGCTGGGTGAATGTGCGCATCGATATCGGGCTTTCTGAACCTGTGGCTGGACCGTCCAGCACTGCCGGTTCGCTCACCAACGACGATGCCGGTCCAGGGCTGATGCCGCCGTCCGCCAAGAGGACGTCTGGCCGGATGAGGTCCGGTTCCTCCGCTTGACCGAACGGGGACGACCGCCAACCGCCCGCGAGGTCAGGAGCGCAGCTCGAGCGCCATCCCCATCGAGCGGGGCGCCGCGGCCGAGAACCCGTGCCGCTCGTAGAGGCGACGACCCGGCGTATCGGCCAACAAGGTGACGCAGGCGCCAGCGGGCGCCAAGTGACGGATGCGGTCGAGAAGGGCGCGCAGGACCTCGTCGCCGATGCCTCGCCTTTGATGCGCCGGCAGAACCGCAATGTCCACCAGGTGGAAGTACCAGCCACCATCGCCGAGCAGGCGGCCCATTCCGAGGACTTCTCCGCTCTCGTCCGACACCACATGGCATGCCGCCCATGACCCAGGCAGGGCCGCCACGGCCTGGTCACGGGACTTCGGCGTCAGACCGGACTCCACGCGCAGCCGGAGGTAGTCACTCACCGGCGGAGGCTCCATCACCAAGGCATAACCGGTGACCACCTCGCCATGATGGCGGGTTCTACCCGCGGGTCCTCGCTACCGAGCGACGGCCCGTGCCGTCGTGACGAACGGTGGTGAACGACCAGTGGGTCCTGCGATTGGGGGACGCATCCTTCGTCGCGAGGGTCCGTCATTTCACCGACACCGCGCGTGACAGGACCGAGACATTCTTTTCTCGCTGGCATACATAGCGAGAGGAAACACATAGCAATGACGACTTTGGTAGCT
>JBKPQA010000189.1:0-3904 GCA_046733835.1 Actinomycetota bacterium | reverse complement strand
GGCCTTGAACCCGCCACCGACCTCGCCGACGACGTCCTCGTCGGCGACGAAGAGGTCGTCGATGAACAGCTCGTTGGTGTCGACGGCGTTGCGGCCCATCTTGGGGATCGGCCGGATCGACACGTGGTCCCGGTCCATCTCGGCGAACATCAGCGTCATCCCGGCGGTCCGCTTGCCGCCCGGCTCGCGCAGGCTCGTCCGGCAGAGCAGCAGCATCCGCTCGGCCTCGAGCGCCTTGGTGATCCAGACCTTCTTGCCGGAGACGCGCCAGCCGCCGTCGACCTTCTTGGCGAACGTCGAGATGTTCGTCGTGTCGGTGCCGGCGTCCGGCTCGGTGACGGCGAAGGACGTGTGCAGGTCGCCCGTGACCACGCGAGGCAGGAAGCGTTGCTTCAAGTCGTCGCTGCCGTGATGGATGATCGGCTCGAACCCGAAGATCCCGATGTGCACGGCACTGCAACCGCCCATCCCGGCGCCGGACGCGGAGATCTCCTGCTCGACGATGGCCGCCTCGGTGACGCCGAGCCCTCCGCCGCCGTACTCCTCGGGGACGGTCAGGCCCAGCCAGCCCCCCTTGGCGACGGCGTCGTAGAACTCCCACGGGAACTCGTGGCGGGTGTCGTGCTCCATCCAGTACTCGTCCGGGAACCCCTTGCACATCGTGCGTACAGCGTCACGGATGTCCTCGTGGATCGGGTCCGGGGTGTAGTCGACCACCGCTGGCTCTCCTCGTCTATATCCGCAGTCTGTATGCGTGTCCACTCGCCTCAGCGGGCGGCGACGGCGGTCCGGTCATGGGTATCGGTGGTGATCCCCTCGTCGCGCAGAGCGGACTTGCGGACCTTCTCCGACGGTGTCTTGGGCAGCGCGTCGACGACGCGGAGGAAGCGTGGGATGGCGAACGCCGGGATCTTCCCGTCACACCACCGCAGGACCTCGTCCGGGTCGACCGGCTCGCTGACGACGACGACCGCCAGGACCTCGTCCTCGCCGGCCTCGACGTCGGCGGGAACGCCGAGGACGGCGCACTCGGTGACGGCCGGATGCTGCAGGACGGCCTGCTCGACCTCGTACGAGCTGATGTTCTCGCCCCGACGACGCAGGGCGTCCTTGTAGCGGTCGACGAAGTAGAACCAGCCGTCCTCGTCGCGGCGCAGGGCGTCGCCGGTGTGGAACCAGAGGTTCCGCCACGCCTCCACGGTCTTCTCCGGCATGTTGTAGTAGCCGTTGCTGCAGGTCCAGGGGTGCACCGGGCGGACCACGAGCTCACCGACCTGGCCGACCGGGACCTCCCGGTCGGTGTCCGGGTCGACCAACCGGATGTCGAACCACTCAGCGTTCTGGAGGCCCGCCGCACCCGCAGGCCGCGGGACGCCGTACGGCGACATGATCGGCGCGCAGGTCTCGGTGAGGCCGAACGCGTCGAGGAACGCCTCGATCCCGTACCGCTCCTTGAACTGCTCGACGATCGTGCTGGCGGTCGGCGCTGCATACACCGCCCGGAGCTTGTTGTCCCGGTCGTTCTCCCTCGGCGGCTGCTTCCACGCGAAGTCCATCATCACGCCGACGAAGTTGGTGACCGTCACTCCGGAGTCGCGGACGTGGTCGATCCAGCGGCTGGCGCTGAACTTGCGCCGGATGACGGCGCGGCCGCCGGCGACGATGACCGGATAGACCGCCATGAAGGTGGCGTTACCGTGGAACAACGGGGTCGTTGTGAGGTAGACGTCGTCGGGCGTGAGGCGGGTCAGGCTGACGACGATCTGGGCGAAGAAGTACAGCTGCGAGAACGGCATCGCGACGCCCTTGGAGGGTCCGGTGGTCCCGGACGTGTAGAAGATGGCGCCGAGGTCCTGGGGTCTCGGCGTCGGCAGCGGCACGAGGTCCCCCTGCTCGAGCGCTTCCCACGGTTCGGCCGCCCAGCCGTTCTCGCGGAGCAGGGCCACCGCCTTGTCGCGATCGCCCAGGCCACTGTCGATGACCCAGAACCGCTCCACCATCCGGGCGTGTTCCGCGACCGCGACCCACCGCTCCGCCTGGATCTCGTCGATGACGGCGAAGCGGGCCTGCGCCACCGCGAGCTGGTGACGGAGGAACTCGCCCTCGTAGTTGGTGTTGATCGGCACCTCGACGAGACTGCCGACCGCAGTCCCCCACCAGGTGCGGACGAACTGCGACGAGTTCTGGGCCATGATCACGACGCGGTCGCCCGGGTGCGCACCGGCGCTGTGGAGCGAGGATGCGACGTGCTCTGCCGCGTCGAGCGCCGCCGCGTACGTGTAGGTGAGCCCGTCCTCCTCGGGGAACTCGAGGCACAGCGCGTCGGGCTGTTGCGCGGCGTAGTGGCGCAGCACGTGGTCGAGCGTCCACGTCTCCGGGTCGGGGAACACCGGGACGAGGTCGGTGTAGACGAGGGGCCCTGCCGTCATGTCGCGACTCCGGCGGCGGGCGCCAGGAGCGCTTCGTCGATGTCGCGGCGTGGGGCGATCGCGGTGATGGCGGGCACGATGTCACGGCCCCAGCGGTCGATGGTGGCGATGGTCTCGTCGGCGGTCATCGTGGGCCACTGTGGCCGCACCAGCAGCGGGTCGACGGGCAGCGCGGTGACGTAGTCGGTTAGCTCCGCGATGACCTCGTCCGGAGAGCCGATGACGGCATGGCCGGACACCGCCTTGGCGAACTCGGTCTCGAGCTCGCTTGCATTCATGACGTTGAGGCCCTTGGCCGCGTAGGTGAGGTACCGGCCCTGGGCGACGCGCGCATACTCAACCATCGCCTCCTCGCGCGTGTCGGCGACGAGGCAGTTACGGCGCAGCGGTTGGGGGCCGAACTCCTTGCCCCGCGAGGCGAATCCGTCGCGGACGATGGCGTATCGGCGGGCCGCTTCGTCCTTGGGTGTCTCCGGAGGGCAGGCGTATGCGTCGCCGTACGTGCCGCAGCGGCGAACCCCCGCCTCGGCGTGGGCGCCGATCCAGATCGGGGGGTGCGGCTTCTGGACGGGGAACAGGTGCGGGTGCACGTCCTCGAGCGTGAAGTACTTCCCGTGGAACGTGACGTCGTCCTCGGTCCAGAGCAGCTTCATCAGCTCGAGCGACTCGTCGAACCGGCCGGCCCGCTCCTTGAACGGGATGCCGAAGTAGTCGAACTCCTCGGGCCGGTAACCGAGCCCGGCCCCGAAGACCAGCCGCCCCTCCGTGACCACGTCGAGCGTCGCAATCTCCTCGGCCAGCATGACCGGGTGGTAGAGCGGCGCGATCATGATCTGGGTGACCAGCCGGACGTTCGGGTCGACCTCGGCGGCCAGGCGCGCCAGCAGCGGCACCGGCTGCAGCCACCGCAGCTCGCCGTAGAGGAAGTGCTGGCCGATGGCGATATAGGTGAAGCCGTTCCGCTGAGCAGCCTCCACGATCCGCAGCACGTCCTTGAACTGGTCGCTCGGCGAGACCGACCGCGGGGAGTCACTGAGCAGCAGCCCGACCTGCACCATTCCCTCGATCCTTTCGTTCCGTGACGTTCAGCCCTGCGCGGGCAGGCCGGCGCTGTCCCACCCGCCGTCGACCGGAAGCACCACTCCGGTGATGTAGCTCGCCCGGGCTGAGGCCAAGTAGACGACGGCATCGGCAATCTCGGAGGCCTTCCCGATCCGACCCATGGGGATGCGACGGAGGTACCCCTCCATAGACGCCCGGCCGCTCGCCACCATGGCCTGCTGCATCTCCGTCTCGATGCTGCCCGGCGCCACGGCGTTGACCCGGATGCCAGCGGGTGCCCACTCCACCGCGAGGGCGCGGACCAGCCCGTTGACTCCCGACTTGGAGGCGCAGTAGGCCGCGCGGGCACCGAAGCCCTGAGACCCGCAGATCGACGAGAGCATGACGATGCTCGAGCCGGCAGAAAGGTACGG
>JBKPQA010000188.1:0-1997 GCA_046733835.1 Actinomycetota bacterium | reverse complement strand
CTCGTCCCCGCGCTCCTCGGCCGAAAGACGGTCGCGGCTGCGGTACATCAGTTGGAAGACGGGTCCGATCGCCGTACGCAGCCGCCCATCAGTCATGGCCGACTCCTTTCGCTACGGTCGACCACTCCAGGACCACGGGGACAAGTCACTCGTTGTTGAGCAGTGGCTCGACATCGAAGTGCTCGGATCCGCCGCGCACTCGCCGCACGACCTCCTCGACGAAGTCGGCTGGCACGTCAACCTGTGCCTCGGCCAAGCCCCTGAGCAGTTCGTCCCGGACCGTCTCCTCCGGCGCGCCGTCCTGCCATGAGGTGATCCGGTCGACGACCGCCTGCACGGCCTCGACCTTCACCGACCGGTCGCCGGCTCCCGCGTTTCCCGTCACGCCTCAACCTTAGTTACAGGCTCGAGGACCGCTGCCAGAGGTTGATGCCGGCGTCGACCGCATACCGGTCGATCTTGGTGAGCTCCGCCGGGGAGAACTCGAGGTTGTCGGTGCAGGCGAGGCTGTTCTCGAGCTGCCCGACGCTCGACGCGCCAATGAGCACCGAGGTCACCCGCTCATCGCGAAGGACCCACGCGAGGGCCATCTGAGCCAGCGACTGGCCGCGAGCCTTGGCCAGCCGGTTGAGGGAGCGGATGTGCTGCATTGCCGTCTCCGAGAGAAGTGACGGGTCGAGCGACTTGCCTTGTGCCGCGCGGGAACCCGTGGGGATGCCCTTGAGGTACTTGTCCGTGAGCATGCCCTGGGCCAGGGGTGAGAAGGCGATGCAGCCGACGCCGTTGGCGCCCAGCACGTCGAGGAGGTCCTCCTCGACCCAGCGGTTGAGCATCGAGTACGAGGGCTGGTGGATGAGCAGCGGCGTTCCCATCTGCCGGAGGATGTCGATCGCCTCCTGCGTGCGCTGGCCGGAATACGACGAGATGCCCACGTAAAGGGCCTTGCCCTGCCGTACCGCTGCGTCGAGCGCGCCCATGGTCTCCTCGAGCGGCGTGGTCTCGTCGAACCGGTGCGAATAGAAGATGTCGACGTAGTCGAGGCCCAGCCGCTTCAGGGACTGGTCGAGTGACGACAAAAGGTACTTCCGCGAGCCGCCGCCCTGGCCGTAGGGACCCGGCCACATGTCGTAGCCCGCCTTGGACGAGATGATCAGCTCGTCCCGGTACCGCTTGAAGTCCTGGCGAAAGACCGTCCCGAAGTTGCGCTCCGCCGAGCCGTAGGGCGGGCCGTAGTTGTTGGCCAGGTCGAAGTGGGTGACCCCGAGGTCGAACGCACGACGGAGGATCCCCCGCTGGTTGTCGATCGGGACGTCGTCGCCGAAGTTGTGCCACAGCCCGAGCGACACCACCGGCAGGTCCAGTCCACTGGCGCCACAGCGCCGGTAGGGGGTCGAGGAATAGCGGGTCCGCACGGCCTGGTAGTCGTCGACGTGGAAGGTCATGCGCTCATCCTGCCTGGTCCGCGCAGGTCCGGATGACAAGACCAGCGTTCCGGTATGCGAGCCAGCGCAGGTACGGTGGTGCGCAGGTCATGAGTGTCAGCGCCAAGCCCCGGCTTGCTGACCGGCAACCCTCCAACCGCGGTGGGGTGCCCCGGGTGAGGACCGGGCCGGCATACCGCGATTCGTGGAGGCCGGCAAGCGCGCAGCACCACCGCTCGCGCGTCGTCATCGACGAGCACCAAGGAGCTCCCTGCAATGAGTGACACCCCGAACTGGTCCTTCGAGACCCGTCAGATCCACGTCGGGCAAGTGCCCGACAGCCAGACCGGCGCCCGGGCGCTGCCGATCTACCAGACCACGTCCTACGTGTTCAAGGATACGGACCACGCGGCGAACCTGTTCGCGCTCAAGGAGTTCGGGAACATCTACACCCGGATCATGAACCCGACTCAGGACGCCGTGGAGCAGCGGATCGCGTCGCTCGAGGGCGGCGTGGGCGCGCTGCTCGTGTCCTCGGGACAAGCGTCCGAGACGCTGGCGATCCTCAACGTCGCC
>JBKPQA010000187.1:0-7286 GCA_046733835.1 Actinomycetota bacterium | reverse complement strand
ACGTCGAGGCAGGTCCGCAGCAGCCCCTTGGCCTCGTCGGCCGACAGCCGGTTGAAGGCTGCCACGTCGGGCCGCTTGGTCATCCGGCCCCTCCGCGCTGCCGCGCGCTGGCGATCGGGTTGGCCCCCGCCAGCAGGTCGTCGAACCGGTGGTTGGCGATCCGCGAGATCTCCACCAGCGCGGTGGCGTGCTCCTGTTCCGGCGAGTTGTGCAACCGCTCGCGACCCTCGGCCAGGATCTGGTCGAACGAGTCGCGGTCGCGTACCGAAATGACCAGGGGGAAGCCGAACTGCTCGCGGTACTCGGAGGTCAGCTGGCCGAGCTCCTCGTGCTCCTGGTCGCGCAGGATGGTCAGGCCCAGCGACGACTGGTCGCCCATCGAGGCCACTCCGCTCTCGCCCGAGGAGACCGCGGCCGAGCCGAGGTCCGGGTAGGCGGCGATGAGCTCGCGCTCCTGTTCGTCGCTCGAGGAGAAGAGCGCCTGCTGGAACGCGCGGCGCAGGTCACGTGTGTCGGTGAACGGCCGTCGGTCCCAAGCCCGCTCGACCACCCAGGAGGGGCCCTGGTAGATCGAGCCGAACGTTGCCGCGAACTCCTCGCGGGACATCTGGTTGACCTCGTTGAGCGTGACCTCGTCGCCAGGACGGCCGGCCACGGCCGGGCCGCGGTCGCGGCCCACGTGGTGGAAGACCCAGTTGAGCAGGATCGCGACGAGGCTGCCCAAGGTGATGCCGGAGCCGAAGATGATCTGGGCCCATTCCGGGACCGCCTGGGAGATGGTGGGCAGCACGGTGACGTAGACGGCCAGGCCCAGCGAGGTGCCCACGATGACGACGTTGCGGTGGTCGTGGAAGTCCACTCTCGACAAGGTCTGGATACCGACGACGGCGACGGTGGCGAACATGGCCAGGGCCGCACCACCGAGGACCGGGTGGGGGATGCTCGCGACGATCGCGCCGGCCTTGGGGATAAGGCCGATGACGATCATGATCAAGCCGGCGGTGGCGACGACGTACCGGCTGCGCACCCGCGTCAGCCGCACCAGGCCGACGTTCTCGGCGAAGCAGGTGTAGGGGAACGAGTTGAAGACTCCACCGATGGTGGTTGCCAGGCCGTCGGCCCGGAGCGCTCGCGCGATGTCGTCCTTGGTGATCCGCTTCTCGACGATCTCGCCGGTGGCGAAGACGTCACCGGTGGTCTCGACGGCGGTGATGAGCATGACGACGACCATCGAGATGATCGCCGCGATGCTGAACTTGGGCCACCCGAAGTAGAACGGCGTGGTCAGGCCGAACCACGAGGACTGTCCGACAGCGTCGAAGTGGGCGTCGCCGAGGATCCAGGCGACCAGCGTGCCGATGACCAGGCCGAGCAGGACGGCGACCGTCGCCATGAACCCGCGGAAGACCCGCTGGATGATGACGATCAGCGCGAGGGTGCCGACCGCATACGCGAGGTTCTTGCCGCTGGTCGGGTCCAGGGTGGGGCCGGCGCCACCGGCGGCGTCGTTGGCCGCGACGGGGAGCAGGGCGATACCGATGATGGTGATGACGGTGCCCGTGACGACCGGCGGGAAGAACTTGATCAGCCGGCTGAAGTACGGCGCGATGAAGAAGGTGAACAGGCCGGCGACGATGACCGCGCCGTAGATGACGACCAGGCCCTCGGTGCCGCCGCCGGCGGCCAGGCCGATGGCGATCATCGGCGAGACGGCCGTGAAGGTCACGCCCTGGAGGAGTGGCAGCCTGACGCCGACCTTCCAGAACCCGACCGACTGGATGATCGAGGCGATGCCGCAGGTGAAGAGGTCGGCGTTGATGAGGTGGATCAGCTGCTCGGTGGTCAGGCCGATCGCGTTGGCGAGGAGGATCGGCACGATGACCGCGCCGGCGTAGAAGGCGAGGACGTGCTGGAAGCCGTAGACCGCCAGCTTGGGAGCGGGCAGGATCTCGTCGACGGGGTGTTTGGGCGGCGCCGGACGCTCGGCGACGGAACTAGCGGTCATTGCGCACCTGAGTTTCTGTGAGGAGCTCGCAGGGTTTCGGTATGCGGAATCTCATTTACGGATGACGGAACTGTAGACGTGACCTAGGTCACGGTCAACGGTTTGTTGAAAAGTCGTCCTCGGATCAGGCCGAGGAGCGACGGTTCAAGTAGTTGTAGACGGTGAAGCGGGTCACGCCCAAGGCCTCGGCAACAGTTTCGGCGGAGCGCCGCATCTCGAAGGCGCCGCGATCCTCGAGCAGCCGCACCGCCTGCTGCTTACCGGCGCGGGGAAGGGCAGCCAGGGGTGCGCCCAGTTCGCGCTCGACATCGGCGATGAGCCGGGCCAGCCCGTCGGAGAGGTCCGCGGCCTCGGAGGCGGCCTCACCGGGAGAGCCGGGCAGCCGGACGTGAACCACCGGGCCCCCGTCGAGCTCGACCGTGACGTCGTCGGGGCCCGCCACCGCGGCGTCGACGACTTCACCACCGACCCGCCGCAGTAGTGGGGCTAGAGCCTCTTCCAGGGTGCGGGCGTCGGGGCGCGGCGGGGTCACCTGCTGGCTCCGTCCCCGTCGATCCGCTCCAGCTGCAGGGTGACCCGGGTGGCGCCGGAGGCCAACGCCGCAGCGAGGACGTTGCTCAGGGCGGGAAGCAGGACGCGGTCGTCACCCTCGACCGACGTGCCGAACGGGCCCAGATCGGCATCGAGTCCGGCCTCGGTGAGCAGAGCCGCCGAGTGGGTGACGTGCTCGGGCATCTCGCCTTCACCCACGAAGGGCTCGGTCGTGAACTCGGCGCGCACGCGCATACCGAAACGGTAGCCCCGCGTGCGGCCGCTGCGGCCGCGCCTTTCTGCCGCACGTGCTGAGAAGTATCTCGACATTTCGGACATCGGCCGACGACAAGTCCGCACGTGCGGAGTTGCGTCGGAGCAGATGAGGGCGGCTGAGGTCGCGTGGGCCGCATGGACCTCGGGCCGGGGTCTGACGCTGAGAGTGGTGCGACGATGAGCAGGTGGAGCCGACCGGGCCGCGCGGCGAGGTGACGGCCGACCAGGCCGCCGACCTGCTCGGCGTGCGGCTCCAGACGATCTACGCCTACGTGAGCCGGGGCCTCCTCACGCGCCATCACGCGACCAACGAGGCGGGGCATCGCGTCTCGGTGTTCCCGATGGAGGAGGTGCTGCGGCTCGCCGCCGAGCGGACCCGGGTGCGGACCGGTTCGCTGGAGGTGCTTGTCGAGACCGACGTGACGCTGCTCGACCCCAAGGGCTGCCTGTCGTTCCGCGGCCACGATGCCGTAGCGCTGTCCACGCGCCCGTTCGAGGAGGCGGCGGCGTTGCTGTGGGGGATCCCGGCCGTGGGCGAGTGGGAGGCGGCCGAGGCCGACCTCACGGTGGTCCGGGTGGCCTCGGCGGCGCTGGCGGGCGGTGCAACGGATGCCGATCGGATCCGGGCGGCGGTCCTCGCTCTGGCTACGACCGACGCGGCGCGCGACGACCTGAAGCCCGACCACCTCGTCGCGGTAGGGCGCCGCGCGATCATCGGCGGGATCCTCGCCGTGGGTGGCTCTGAGACCGGGTCCGTCGCAGCGCGGCTCTGGTCCGGGCTGGGCGGAGCGCCGGCCGGTGACGGGATGGCCGCCCTCAATGCCGCGCTCGTCCTCCTGATCGACCACGAGCTGGCGGCGTCGACGATGGCCGTTCGCATTGCCGCGGGCACAGCCGCTGACCCCTGGCTAGTTCTGCTGACCGGGTTGGCCGCCCTTGGCGGTGGACGCCATGGGCGCAGCAGCGTCGGCGCCGAGAGGCTGCTCGACACCGTGCGCCGCGACGGGGTGAGCGGCCTGGACCGGTATGCCGCGGAGGTCGGCGACGCGGGGATCCCCGGGTTCGGGCACAAGGTCTACGTCGACGCGGACCCTCGGGCGGAGGTGCTGCTCGACCACGTCGCCCGGTTGGACCCGGACGGTTGGCCCACCGTGGAGGAGCTGCTGCTGGCCGTCAGTCGCCGGTTCGGGCTCAGTCCCAACGTGGACCTCGGGCTGGCGGCGCTCGTGCAGGCGTGCGGGTTGCGGACGGGCAGCGGCGAGACCGTCTTCGCGTTGAGCCGGATGGTCGGGTGGCTCGCGCACGCGATGGAGGAGTACCCGCAGGGCCTGCGGTTCCGGCCTCGGGCCGTCTACACCGGCGACGCCCGCGAATGGAGGTGATAACGGCCGGAATTGCGGCCGTTATCACCTCGATTCGCGGCCTCCTCAGCGGGACGCGAGAGGCGGGACGGGCTGCGGAGGCGGCGGACCCGCATACCGGGCACTAGGCCGGATGATCTTGCGGTCCCGGGCCTGTTCGAGGACGTGGGCGGTCCAGCCCATGGCGCGGCTCACCGCGAAGGTGGGCGTGAACATCTCCCGGGGGATGCCGCACTCGTGCATGACCACGCCGGCGTAGAACTCGACGTTGGCCCGGAGGGTTCTGCCCGGACGGCCGGCGTCGAGCGCGTCGTCGATGGCTCGCTCCGCCGCGACGGCGAGGTCGGCGAGGGGGCCGCCGAGCCCCTCGGCCGTCTCGCGGAGCAGCTCCGAGCGCGGGTCCTTGTCGCGGTAGACCGCGTGGCCGAAGCCCATGATCCGGTTTCCGGCGGCCAGCTGGGCGTCGGCCCACGGGCGGGCGTTGTCCGGAGTGCCGATGGCATCCAGGGAGTCGAGGGCTCGGCTCGGCGCGCCGCCGTGCAACGGTCCGGAAAGCGCTCCGAGCGCGGCCACCACGCAGGCGGCGACGTCGGCACCGGTGCTGGCCACCACTCGCGCGGTGAACGTCGACGCGTTGAACCCGTGGTCGACGGTGAGGCAGAGGTACCGCTCCAGCGCCTGCACATGCCTGTCGGGGGGCTCCTCGCCGGTGATCATCCAGAGGTGGTTCGCGGTGTACCCGAGGTCGGGCTTCGGCGCGACCGGATCGAGTCCCTGGCTGCGCCGGTACGCGGCGGCGGTGAGCACCGGCACCTGGGCGGCTACTCGGATCGCGTCCCACTCACGCTGCTCCGGCGCCAGGTCCCAGAGCGGTCGGAGCCCGAGCGCACCGCCCAGCAGGGAGAGGGCGGTCCGCAGTCGGGTCATGGGACTGGTCGCCGGTGGTGTGGCAGCGGCCAGGCCGTCGAGGGCCGCCGTGACCTCGGCAGGCAGGCGTTGCGCCTCGGCGATGGTGTCGCGGAACGCGGTCAGCTCGTCTGCGTCCGGGAGGTGGCCGCGCAGGAGGAGGTGCCACACCTCCTCGATGGAGCAGGACCGGGCCAGGTCGACGGCGTCGTACTCACGGTAGTGGTAGAACCCCTCCTGCCCACGGACGTCGGACAAGGCGGTTGTCGCCACAATCACCCCGGCCAGGCCGGGTGGCGCGACGAGGGCCTCGGGCGGGGTCGACGGGGGGGACGTGGCAACGGTGCTCATGGCCTCCACGGTCCGCCCGGCATCGCGGGGGGGTCAACGTTGACAACGTCAATACGGCAGAAGTCGGCGCTAGCGGCAAGGACGAATAACGGCTACTTGGGGGGGAGCGAGGACGCGTATCGGACGCCGACCTCGACCCACCGGGAAAGGTCCGCATCGGACTCGACGCCCTCGGGCTCAACGCGGAGCCAGCCGTCCATCTCGCGGCCCCGCATGACGAACCGGCCGGCGTGCGGTTCACCCGCGAGCGCCTCCGTCTCGGCCGGGTCGACCCGTAGGAGAAGGCCGCCTTGACCGCTGGCGGCGACCGCCATGTTGCCGCCGATCAGGAACGCCAGGCCGCCGAACATCCTGATCTCCGTGACGTTGTCGACGTCCTGGACCTCGGTGCGGATCCGGTTCGCGAGCTCCTCGTCGTAGGCCATCCCGCCAGCATCTCGCGGCCGGCCGACAATCAGGACTGCGGCGGCGAGATGTCCTGCTGAGCGGGCAGCTGATCCTGGCGGACGACGCCGACCGGGCAGGTCATCCCGTTCGGCCCGTGGTTGCAGTAGCCGCCCGGGTTCTTATGCAGGTAGCCCTGGTGGTAGTCCTCGGCCAGGTAGAACGGCCCGGCGTCCTCGGCGGAGCGGATCTCGGTCGAGATCTGGCCGTACCGGTTGTCCGTGAGGACCTTTTGGAAGGCGTCGCGCGTCGCGATCGCGGCCCGCTCCTGGTCAGAGGTGGTCCAGTAGATGGCCGAGCGGTAGGCGGTGCCGATGTCGTTGCCCTGCCGGTTCGGCGTCGTCGGGTCGTGGTTCTCCCAGAACTCCTTGAGGAGCAGCTCGGCGCTCGTCTGCTCGGGGTCGTAGACGACGCGGACGGTCTCGGCGTGGCCGGTCAGTCCGGTGCAGGTCTCCTCGTAGGTCGGGTTGGGCGTGTACCCGCCCATGTAGCCGACCGCTGTCGCGACCACTCCGGGTTGCCGCCAGAAGATCCGCTCCACGCCCCAGAAGCAGCCCATCGCCAGGTAGATCACCTGGGAGCCCTCGGGCCACGGCCCGTCGATCGGAGTGCCGAGGACGACGTGCGTCGGGTCCACTTCGAAGGGACGTCGGTCCCGCCCCAGGAGGGCGTCCTCGCGGGACACCATCGACGTCTTCCTGCCGAGTCCGAAGATCACCACTCCAGTGTCACACGGCCCCGTCCGGGAGCGGCGTCGAGTGCCTTCACAGCCAGCACTACGCTCGCCCGGTGATGTACTCCCGCCGCCTGAACGGCTTCGCCACCCGGGCCATCCACGCCGGCCAGGACCCCGACGCGGCCACCGGTTCGGTCGTGGTGCCGATTTACCAGACGTCCACCTACAAGCAGGACGGCATTGGGGGGCTGCGCGGCGGGTACGAGTACTCCCGGTCGGCCAACCCCACCCGGACCGCCCTCGAGGAGTGCTTTGCGGCCCTCGAAGGCGGAGAACGCGGGTATGCGTTCGCCAGCGGCCTCGCCGGACAGGACACCGTGGTCCGGGCCTTGCTCAAGCACGGCGACCACGTCGTCGTGCCCTCCGACGCATACGGCGGGACCTACCGGTACTTCAACACGGTGGCCGGTCCCGGCGGCATCGACCACACCATCGCCTCCATCCACGACGTCGACTCGGTGCGCGACGCGGTCCGTCCCGGCGTGACCAAGCTGGTATGGGTCGAGACGCCGACGAACCCGCTCCTGGCCATCGCGGACATCGCCGGCATCGCCGAGGTCGCGCACTCGGAGGGGGCGCTTCTGGTCGTCGACAACACCTTCGCGACGAGTTACCTCCAGAGCCCCATCGCGCTTGGCGCCGACATCGTGACGCACTCGACGACGAAGTATGCGGG
>JBKPQA010000186.1:0-5595 GCA_046733835.1 Actinomycetota bacterium | reverse complement strand
TTACCCGAGGGATTCCCCCAGATCCCGGGGCTGCAGGGCCTCGATCTCAGCGGTCTCCTCGGCCAGCTGCAGCCCGCGCTGCGCCAGATGGCGGGCAGCATGTTCTCGGCCCAGCTCGGCCACGGCGTCGGAGCGCTGGCCGCCGACCTCCTCAGTGCGACCGAGGTCGGGCTGCCGCTCCTGGAGACCGAGGACGTGGCCTTGTTGCCCGCCAACGTCGCCGGGTTCACCGAGGGTCTGGGCGTCGACGCGGCGGAGGTACGCCTGTACCTCGCCGTCCGTGAGGCGGCCCGAGCCCGCCTGTTCGCGCAGGTTCCCTGGCTCGGCCCGCAGCTCGAGGCCTCGGTCCGCGACTATGCGCGAAACATTCGGATCGACACCGAGGCCATCGAGGAGCAGGTCCGGTCGATGGACCTGCAGAACCCCGCCCAGATCCAGGAGGCGCTGCGCGACAAGCTCTTCTCCCCGACCCCGACGGCCGAGCAACGGGCCGCCCTGGGCCGCCTCGAGACGTCGCTCGCCCTCGTTGAGGGCTGGGTGGACCTGGTGACCGAACAGGCGACCTCCGGGCACCTTCCGCACGCCGACGCGCTCGGTGAGGCGGTCCGTCGGCGTCGCGTCGGTGGTCCGGCCCAGAAGACCTTCAGCGGACTGGTCGGCCTGGAGCTGCGACCGCGCCGGCTCAAGGACGCCAAGAACCTGTGGGCGGCCCTGGAGAACGCCGGTGGAGCCGAGTTCCGTGATGCGCCGTGGGAACATCCCGACATCGCGCCCACCGGAGCCGATCTCGACGACCCGCTGGGCTACGTCGAGAAGCGGCGCGACTCCGCCGCCGACGACGACGTGGACTCCGCCCTCGACGCGCTGCTGAGCGACTCGCCGGCGGCCGCCACCCCCGAGGACGAGGGTCCTCAGGACGAGGGTCCTCAGGACGACGGTCCCCGGGATGAGGGGCCCCAGGACGCGAAGGGCTGACCGGTCGGCTCTTTGGAGACGGCGCCGAGCCCCCTGCACGCCGACGCCATAAGGGTGCTGCACGCATACCAGCCCACCGACGGGCAGCAGGAGGGGTTGCGCCTGGAGTACCTCGCGTTCCTCGCTGAGCACCCCGATGGCGTCTGGAAGGCCGGGCCGCCCGAGCACCTCACCGCCAGCTGCCTGGTGCTCGACGAGACACTCGAGCGCGTCCTTCTCACGCATCACCGGCGCGCGCGAATGTGGTTCCAGTTCGGCGGCCATCTCGAGCCGGTCGACCGGTCGGTGCGCGCCGCCGCCGAGCGAGAGGCCACCGAGGAGTCGGGTGTCACAGGGCTGCGGGTGACCCCGGTGCCGGTGCACCTCGACCGACATGTTCTCGTCGGGGACTTCGGCCGGTGCCGCGAGCACCTCGACGTCCGGTACGCGGCGACGGCGCCTACGGCTGCGGAGCCGCACCCGAGTGCCGAGTCCCTGGACGTCCGGTGGTGGGCGGTGGACGGTCTGCCCGAGGGGCACGTCGAGGAGCTCGGCGGGCTCGTCACCGCGGCCCGACGCGCATTCGGCTGATCAGAAGAGCGTCGTCGGTTCCGTAGCCGCCTGGAGCAGAGCCACCGGCTCCACGTCGCGGTCCGCCCACCCCTCCTGCCAAGCGGCACCGAGCCCGGCGGCGGCGGCGACGCCCTCGAGATAGCCGCGCGCCCGTTCCACCCTCGGGTAGGTCGACAAGAGCCGCCAGAACTCGCGGTCGTGAGCCGGTCGCAGCAGGTGCGCGAGCTCGTGGAGCAGCACGTAGTCCAGGACGTACCCCGGCATCCCTTTCAGCCGCTCGGAGACCCGGATGGTGCCGTCGGCCGGCGTGCACGACCCCCACCGGCTCATCTGGTTGCCTACCCACCGCACGGAGGTCGGACGGGCGGTCTCGGGCAGGTACCGCGCGGCCAACGCCATCGCCCGGGCCGCCAGCTGGGCGTCGTCCGGACGCCGGCGGCGGTCCCCAGCGGCGAGGCGGCCGAGCATCGTGTCGACCCAGTGCCGCTCCTCGGCCTTGGTGAACCGGGCGGGGATGAGGACGATGGTCCGGCCGCCTTCCCGGTAGGCGCTGACGGTGCGCCGTCGGCGGCCGCTACGGCGCACCTCGACGGGCGGTGAGACGAGGTCTGCGGTGGGGTCCGAAGCCGGTCCTGTCCTCTTCGCGGATCGCGCCACGGCCATGGACCGAGGGTATGCCGAAACGGGCCCCGGAGCCCTTCATACCGGCGCCAGCTCGTGCTCACGATTCGCCGTTTCGTGCTCAGGTGGGGCTAGGGTGTGCGTGGTCCAGCGCCATCACCTGGGGCGCGGCAGACAAGGAGAGACCCCTATGACGAGCAACGACACCTACGCGGGCGAGTTCTACTGCGTGAAGTGCAAGGAGAAGCGCGAGGCGGAGGGAAAGGTCGTCGTCAGCGAGAACGGGCGGCGGATGGCCAAGGCCACGTGCCCCGTGTGCGGTACCAACCTCAACCGCATTCTCGGCAAGGCCTGATTCTCGCCAAGGCCTGACCTTCGTCGGGAGCGGACGGGGGCCGCACCCGAAACCCGTAGACGTCCGACGGGGCGGGACCATCACCGGTCCCGCCCCGTCGGGTTGTCTACCCGTGCCTGTGGACGGCCGAGCGACCCGTCAAGCGGCCTGTGCGAGATTTCCGGGGCGAATCGAACGCTCGCCAGCCCAAGGAGGCCTCGCTTCGATGGCCGCCTACCGCGCCCGGCTCGACGCCTCAGCGCGGTCGATCATGGGCTCGAGCGGCGTGGTTCAGCTCGGTGTTACCCGAGATGGCGGGGACGTGCTCCTCGTCGGCCTCTCGCCGGATGAGCTGTCGCTCTTCGACCGGCGCGACGGCAGCCTCAGCGAGACCGAGCTGTATGCGGCGGCCCGCGCCACCGGGATTCCCCGCCGCCGTGCCGGCGAGCTCATCGCCGTTCTCCGGCGGCACGGCGTGCTCGCGGACCGGGCAGGAACGACCCGTCCCCGGCACGGGGGCGGGCTCGCAACGCCGCCGGGGTCGCACGACCGGTTGGTCGTCGTGGACGGCAGCGGCCCGCTGGCCGTGGCCGTCGCGGCGGTGCTCCGGGCGTCCGGAGTCGGGAAGGTCCGGGCCGGCGCCTGGGCGGCCGAGGCGGTCGAGGCCGAGCTGCGGCTGACGGGGTCCGGACGGCCAAGCCTCGTCGTGCTCGTCCGCGAGGGCGCGGTGGACCCGCGGGGCGGTGAGCCGTGGCGGCGACGCGCCGTGGCCCACCTCTCGGTGGCGGAGGACGGTGGTCGGGTGGTGGTCGGGCCCTGGATCACCGGAGATCCCGAGCAGCCCTGCCTGCGCTGCCTACTCCTGACCCGAGACGACCGGGACCGGCAGCGGTCGGCGTTGTCGCTTGCGGTCACGACCCACCAGTGCGAGGAGCCGCTCCTCGCGATGGGCGCGGGAATGGCAGGGATGATCGCCTCGGCTGGTCTTCAGGGCCGGCCGCTCCCGGCCGGAGTGTCCGTGGAGGTTCGGCCTCCGTGGCCGAACACCGTTTACCGGCGCTGGAGCCGGCATACCGAGTGTCCGAACCACGAATCCGCCACCCACACTCCGGCCGAGCCGGTCGCACGCTGACCGGCGGTCGCCGGACCGCTCAGCGCGTCCCGACCAGCGTGTTGTGGGTGGCGGCGATGCGCCACTCGTCGCCGGAACGCACCAACACCGAGGTGGACATCGCCGCGTTCACGCCCGCCAGCGGACCGTGCGGTGCCTCGAGAGTGTTGCGGGACGTCGCAAGGATCACGTCGTCACTGAGCCGCTGCGCCTCGACCAGCTCCATGTGGTTCGTGCTGCCCTGGTAGATCGAGCCGAGGATCTGTGCGTGGCCCGCGGCAATCTCCTCGCCGTGGCTCAGCTCCCCGCGGATCGTCACGAACGACGCATCCTCGCGGTACGGAGCCCCGAACGCCGTGCCGTCCCCGGCGTTCCAGGCGGCCTCCAGGCGGGCCAGGACGTCACGGGCGATCTGTTCGGTGCTCATGTGGTCCCTCTTTCAGTGAGTATTTCCATGTTGATTGAGTAGTGCTCAGTTAATATATACATGCTCAGCGGCCGCGTACAATAGGTTTCGTGGACAAAGTGGAGACTGCCGCCCGGCCGTACCACTCAGCGCTGCGCGAAGAGCAGGCCGAGCGGACGAAGCTGCGAATCGCCCGGGCGGCTCGCAAGCGGTTCGTCGCGGGCGGTTGGGCCGGCACGAGCGTCCGCTCCGTCGCCGCAGCGGCCGGGGTGTCCGAGGCGACGGTGTATGCGGTATACGGCACCAAGGCCGGACTCGCCGTCTCACTCGTCGACAGCGCCGACGAGGCCGCCGACGTCGAGCGGGTGATGCGTGAGTTGTCGGCAGCCGAGGGCGATCCTCGTGGTCAGCTCGCGGCGTTCGTCGGCTTCGACCGGCGGCTCTTCGAGCGTGGTGGTGACGGGCTCCGGGTTCTCGTCGAGGGAATGCGCAACGAACCGGCGCTCGTCGCCGCATACCAAGAGGGCCGAGGGCGAGGGGACCGGACCCGCCGCGAGGTGTTCTCCACCTGGCCGGCGGCCGCCCGCCGCCGGGGCGTGACGGTGCAACGGGCCCTTGACATCTACGCCGTCACCGTCTCGATCCAGGCGTACGACATCGCGACGGGCGAACGCGGCTGGTCAGCAGACCGCGTCGAACGCTGGTGGCTCGAGACGCTCGGCGAGCAGCTGCTCGCCTGACGACGACGCCGCGGGGCGTGGCCGCGACCGGAAAGGGCTCGGGTGACAATGACCCGGTGAGCGACGTTCCGCGCAGCGCCGTGGTCCGGGCGGCCCGGCTGGCCAGCCTGCCCGTGGGCATCGCCGGCCGCGCGGCGTGGGGGCTGGGCAAGCGAGTCGGCGGCAAGCCGGCCGAGATCGTGGCCGCGGAGCTCCAGGCACGGACCGCCGAGCAGCTGTTCAGCGTGCTGGGGCAGCTCAAGGGCGGTGCAATGAAGTTCGGCCAGGCGATGTCGATCTTCGAGTCGGCGTTCCCCGAGGAGATGGCCGCGCCCTACCGCGCCATGCTCACCAAGCTCCAGGACAGCGCTCCCCCGCTGCCCGCCGACACCGTCCACCGGGTGCTCGCCGAGCAGCTCGGACCGCGGTGGCGGCGGAGCTTCGTCGAGTTCGACGACGTCCCTGTCGCCGCGGCGTCGATCGGTCAGGTCCACCGAGGCATCTGGCGGGACGGTCGCGTAGTGGCGGTGAAGATCCAGTACCCCGGCGCCGGACCGGCCCTGCTCAGCGACCTGGCCCAGGTCTCCCGCGTCGCCCGGGTGGCCACCGCGTGGGTGCCGGGGATCGAGATCGGCCCGATACTCGCCGAGCTCAAGAGCCGGATGGCGGAGGAGCTCGACTACCGGCTCGAGGCGCGGTCGCAGGAGCGGTTCGCCAAGGGGTTTGACGGTGACACTCACTTCCTCATCCCGCACGTCGTCAAGTTCGGCGAGCGGGTGATCGTCAGCGAGTGGATCGACGGCGACCCGCTGTCCCGGATCATCGCCTCAGGCACGGAGGAAGAGCGCGACCTCGTCTCCCAGCGCTACATGGAGTT
>JBKPQA010000185.1:0-13853 GCA_046733835.1 Actinomycetota bacterium | reverse complement strand
AGAAGTTCGCTGATCTCGGCGAGCGTGAACCCGAGGCGCGCCGCAGCCCGGATCACGCGCAGCCGCGTGACGTCGGCGTCCGTGTAGACGCGATGCCCACCCAACGATCGCTCCGGAACCGGCATCAACCCACGCCGCTCGTAGTAACGGAGGCTCTCGACGCCGACCCCGGCTGCTCGCGCGACCTCGCCGGCTCGCATACCGGTCATGGCGCCCGTGTCCCGCTCAACCGCATACCGGTCATGGCGCCGGTGTCCCGCTCAACCGAAGAGCCCGCGCCGTCAGCGCCTCGACGACGTCGACATGCTCAGGATCAGCGTCGACAGTCAGGGCCACCGCATCCCTAGCAATCGTCACACCAAAGCTGAAGAACGCGCAGCACTGCGACTCCCGATCCGCGAGGTCCGCGACCGCGGCGACCTTCGCCCTGGAACGGTCCAGCTCGAACCGAACCCCGCCTGGCACCGTCTCGACCCGACGGACCGCCGTCGCAAACAACGTGTCCCACTCAGCGACCCGGCCTGGCTGGTCGGCGATCGGCAGCGAACACGCGTCAGGGGCACACCATTCGTCCATGACAGGACGGTAAACCCGTACCTCGGTACGGGATTCAACTCTTAGGGATGAAGCGCGTCGAACTCCGCTGACGCCACGGTCTCCTCGTCGGCGTCGAGGCGCAGATGAGCCAGCACCGACTGCAGCACCCGCAGGGAGCTGGCCGCGCGGTCTCCCCAGGTGGAGAGGTAGGAGAACTGCCACCACCACAACGCCTCGATGGGTCGCCCGTCGTCGTAGTGGCTCAGCCCGTGGCTCAGCGCCACGACGATCTCCACGACGTCATTCGAGAGCGACCCTCGCGTGAGCGCCGCCTGTGTCACGGGGTCGACGACATCGGCGTAGTCGTCGAGGCCCTCCAGCAGGTTGCTGAGGCTCGCTCGCAGCGGATCCACATCGGCGTCCGGTCCGGGATCGGCCTCGAAACGCTCCACGGGCACAACGTCCTGGATCGCACCCAGCCGAGAGCCGGTCAGCAGCAGCTGCGCCGTCGCCAGGAGGAGTAGCGGGATGGCGGTGTCCGCCGCCTGCCCCGAGGCGACTTCGGTGACCGTCGCGATGTAGTCCCGCGCGTCCCTGGCTGACTCGGCCGCGATGGCACGCAGCTCCTCGCGCTCCGCCTCGTCACCACGCAAATCGTCACTCATGCATCGGCCGCCGTCCCTCGAACGCCCTGCCCAGAGTCACCTCGTCAGCGTATTCGAGGTCTCCGCCGACCGGCAGACCCGAGGCCAGCCGCGTGATTTTGAGGCCTGTGCCCCGCAAGGACCGCGAAATGTAAGTCGCCGTGGCCTCGCCCTGGATGTTTGGATCCGTGGCGAGGATGAGTTCGGTGACGGTGCCGTCGGCCAGCCGTTGCAGGAGCTCCCGGATGCGCAGGTCCTCCGGCCCGATCCCGTCCATCGGCGAGATCGCGCCGCCCAGCACGTGATAGGTGCCGCGAAACTCCCGGGTGCGCTCAATCGCAACGACGTCCTTCGGCTCCTCGACGACGCAGATCGCGGTCTGGTCCCTTCGCGGGTCGGCACAGATTCGGCACAGCTCGGCCTGGGCGACGTTCCCGCACCGCTCGCAGAACCGAATGGTCGCCTTGACCTGAGTGAGGACCGTCGTGAGCCGGGTGACCTCGTCAGGGTCGGCGCGCAGCAGGTAGAAGGCGATGCGCTGCGCCGACTTAGGGCCGATCCCCGGAAGCCGCCCCAGCTCGTCGATGAGGTCCTGCACCACGCCCTCGTACACGGCGGTCAGCCTAAGGTCACCCCACGACGTTCTCCGCGGCGCCGGTGTCGGTGTTTCGAGGTATGCGGCGAGGTGCCGCTGGTGCCTCGCGCTCAGTCTGCGGTCTGCAGATTCGCCGACCAGCGCTCCTCAATCCGCCCGAGCCGCCAGATCAGCAGCGCGACGATCCACGTCACGACGAACAGCCCGACGATCCAGTAGCCGACGTACTCGAGGTCGAGCGAGGCGATGGACGTGACCGGGCCCCAGGTGAGATCGAGCTTCTCGGTGAGGATCGACAGCAGCTCGATGACCCCGATGACGAGCGCGACAGCTACGGACAGCGCCGTCACCGTGATGTTGTAGTAGATCTTCCGGACCGGCTTGGCGAACGCCCACCCGTACGCGAAGTTCATAAACGAGCCGTCGATCGAGTCGAGCAGTGACATCCCGGCGGCGAAGAGCACCGGCAGCGTGAGGATGGCCCACCAGGGCAGGCCGGACGCAGCGGCACCGCCAGCGATCACCAGCAGGCCGACCTCGGTCACCGTGTCGAAGCCGAGGCCGAAGAGCAGTCCCACCGGGTACATGTGCCACGGTTTGGTGACCGCGCGAGTGACGCGCCCGAGGATCCGGTTCAGGAACCCGCGCCTGTCCAGCTGCGCCTCGAGCTCGCTCTCGTCGTATTCCCCCGACCGCATCCTGCGGAAGACCTGGATGATCCCGACCAACGCGGCCAGGTTGATCAGCCCGATGACAATGAGGAAGACGCCGGACACGAACGTGCCCCACACACCGGTGATCTGCTGCAGTGTGGACTGGTCGTCCTCGATGGCCCCCGCGAGGGCACGGATTCCGATCGCCAACAGCGCCACCATGAGAAAGACGACCGAGCTGTGCCCGAGGCTGAACCAGAAGCCCACGCTCATCGGACGCTGGCCTTCGGTCATGAGCTTGCGAGTGGTGTTGTCGATCGCCGCGATGTGGTCGGCGTCGAACGCGTGCCGCAGGCCCAGCGTGTATGCGGTGACGCCCAGTCCGATGCCGAAGAGCTGGCCGCCGACCTGGTACTGCTGAGGCGCCACCAGCGCGATGAGGGTGCCCCAACCGACCAGGTGAAGCAGGAGCACGAAGCTGGCCATCCCGACGACCGAACGCTTCGCACCACGCGTGAGACGAAGACTCCGACGCTTCGCCGCCGGACCGCCACGGGACGTCGAGGAGGTCGCCGAACTCACGCCCGTCACCCTAGGGACGGCGCTCGTCTTATTGCAAGCCGTTCGCGATAAGGCCCACCGACAGCCGGCGCCCGCGGCAGGTCAGGTGCCGAGCTGTGGACCGGGTTCGGACGGGATCTCGTTGTACCCGTCGGCGCGCTCCTGCCCCGACAACTCCGCGATGGCGTCCATGATCTCGTCGGTGACGGCCCGGCGGGCACGGCCCTGCGGCATACCCGCATACCGTTCGGTGAACTCGAGAGGCTTCCCGAACGACACTCTCACCTTGGCCAGCCTCGGGAACCTGGAGTCGACCGGCTGGATGTTCTGGGTGCCCGACAGCGCGACCGGCACGACCGGCACCTTGGCGGTCAGGGCGAGGAACCCCACCCCGGTCCGGCCGCGGTAGAGCCGGCCGTCGCGGGACCGGGTGCCCTCGGGATAGATGCCGAACGCTTCGCCCTCACCGAGCACCTTGAGCGCCGCGTCCAGCGACTCCTGCGCGGCTCGGGAGGAGTGCCGGTCGACGGGGATCGCGCCCAGCCCCTCGAACAGCTCACGGCTCAGGTACCCCTTCACACCAGTACCGGTGAAGTAGTCGCTCTTGGCCAGGAAGTGCACCTGGCGAGGCGCGGCGAGGGGGATCGCGAACGAGTCGATGAACGACAGATGGTTGCTCGCGAGGATGACGCCACCGGTCTTCGGGACGTTCTCCGTGCCGAGGATGGTCGGCCGGTACAGCACGCGGCTGAGGGGCTTCAGCACCACGTGGCCCAGCCGGTAGAACATGCGCCGACCCTAGTGGCCGCGCCGAACTGCCGAGGGCTCGTCCCATCGGACGGTATGCGGGTGCGAGCGCTCGTTCCCCGGCGCCTCCAGACCGCACGGGTATGCGTGGCGTCCCCACCGCGTGGCTACTACCCCCTCCGAGGGGCACAACTCACCGCCATCCGTCCGCTCACTCCTCCAGCTCGCCGAGAAACTGGCCGCCGAGCAGGAGTCGGTCGGGAAATGTCACGCCGCGGGAGCCCCTTACGAAGTGCTCTCCATGCGAGCGGGCCCCACTCCGGCCTCGCCATCATGCTGGCTCAGGCGTCCGGTCCCGTCGGTCCGGAATTCTGACCCCAGCGGGCTGTAGTGGATCGTGCAGTTCGTCGGGGCACCGATGGATTCCAGGACGCCAGCTGGCAGGCGAGGGCCCCGAGGCCATCATGGGGTAGCCCTCCGACCGCCGGGTCCGCACCCCTGGGCCGACAGGAGTCGCAGAGATCTCTCAGCGGCAGAACTCACCGCTAACCGTCCGCTCACTCCTCCAGCTCGCCGAGGAACTGACCGCCGAGCACCCGTTCGACTACCGCACGACCGTCAGCGGCGGACGGCGCGATGTCCTCGTCCTCGTCACTGACGTCGTCGTCGGGGGTGGTCGCGACCGAGGACGGCGACCCGTTGACGGGCGGTCGGTCGGCGAGAGCTCGTTCGGGCGGTTGCCCATCGGTGAGGTGTCGGTCAGTCGGTTGCCGGTCGGCCGGTTCCCGGTCCGCCGGTTGCCGCTCCGCCCGTTGCCGCTCGGCCCGTTGTCGGCCCGCCGGTTGCCCGACCCCCGGTTCGGCGTCCCCCGGTTCGCGGGCCTCCGGTTGCCCGCCCGCCGGTTGCCCGACCCCCGATTCGGCGTCCCCCGGTTCGCGGGCCTCCGGTTGCCCGCCCGCCGATCGCTGTGTCGGAGCTGATGCCGAGTCCCTGCGTGGTCGCTGAGCCGCGCCGGCCCGCTCGGGCCCAAACTCCACTGCAGACTCCGGCGGTGGCTCGGGCCACGGCTCTGGCTCGGGCCACTCGGCCGGAGCTTGCGCCGCCGCCGGACGTCGCGAGTCCGAACCCCCTTCACGTCGAGGCGGACCGGCCGAGGAACCGACCGTGCTTCCCGCTTCCGACAACGGGACGCCCTCCACGGGGACGTCGACGCCGATCTCGTCGATGAGCGCCTGCCGGACGAGCTCGGCGTGGTTCCCGGCGCGGAACGTGTTGGTCAGCCCAACGGTGGCGATGCCGAGGACCAAGCGGTTCCCGTCGTAGTCGACGACCTGCGCGTGCTGGGACAGGAACGTCCACGTCACCCGGCGCATCGTGAAGATCCGAGCCAGGACATCGGGCCACACCCGGCGCAGCGCAGCAGTGTCCAGACCACTCCTCTCCGTGTGCGGAGGAGTAGGCGTCGAACCGGGATCCCGCGGCGCCGAACCGGAACCGCCCGCCGCCGAACCGGAATCGCCCGCCGCCGAACCGGATTCGCCCGCGGTCGACGCCCGCGCCTCCACCGGCGTCACCTGCGGCTCAGCGTCCGCGCGCTCTCCTCCTGGCCCGTCGGATGGGCTCGCCACGGATGCGGAGGCGCTGGTCTCCCGCGGGCCGGCCGCGGAGGTCGGCGCAGTCGTCGTCGAGGGCTTACTCGGCTGATCGGCCGCACGCCGAGCACCGGAAGGCGCGGCCGGCCCAGCGGTCCCGGATGACCTGGAAGCGGACTCCTCCGCAGCAGAACGGGCAGGAGTGGGAACTCCGCCGAGATCAAGGCGACGTTCGAGACGGTCGAGACGCGCCGCATACCCGCTCGGACCGGACGCGGCGGGCAGCAGGATGCGCGCACAGATGAGTTCCAGCTGCATCCGGGGAGCGGTCGCCCCCGTCATCTCGGTGAGACCCGCGTTGACGATGTCGGCGGCTCGGGTCAGCGCTCCGGGGCCGAACCGGGCCTGCTGGCCGCGCATCCGCTCCAGCTGGTCCTCCGGGACGCCGCGAAGCACGGACGCCGCTCCTTCGGGCACCGCGGCGACGATGATGAGGTCGCGCAACCGCTCGAGCAGGTCCTCCACGAACCGCCGCGGGTCGTGCCCGGACTCGATGACCTTGTCGATCTGGGTGAACACCGCCGCGCCGTCGCCCGCCGCCAGCGCATCGATCGTGGCGTCGAGGAGCTCACCGTCGGTGAACCCCAACAGTGACGCCGCGCCCTCGTAGGTGAGGCCTTCGTCGCCAGAGCCGGCGATGAGCTGGTCGAGCACCGACAGTGAGTCGCGGACCGATCCGCCGCCGGCTCGCGTGACGAACCCGAGTACTCCTGGCGCGACGCTGACCCCCTCCTGGCGGCAGAGGTCCTCCATGTATGCGGTCAGCCGGGCCGGCGGGACCAGCCGGAACGGGTAGTGATGGGTTCGCGACCGGATCGTGCCGATGACCTTCTCTGGCTCCGTCGTGGCGAAGACGAACTTCACGTGCTCCGGCGGCTCCTCGACGATCTTCAGCAGCGCGTTGAAGCCCTGCGGCGTCACCATGTGCGCCTCGTCGATGATGTAGACCTTGTAGCGGCTCTGCGCCGGCCCGTAGGACGCGCGTTCGCGCAGATCGCGGGCGTCGTCGACGCCACCGTGGGAAGCCGCGTCGATCTCGATGACGTCCACCGTGCCCGCCCCGCTACGAGACAGCGCCAGGCACGAGTCGCATACCCCGCACGGGTCTGGCGTCGGCCCCTTCTCGCAGTTGAGGCAGCGGGCCAGGATGCGCGCGCTCGTCGTCTTGCCGCACCCGCGCGGTCCGCTGAAGAGGTATGCGTGCCCCACCCGCCCGGTCCGGAGTGCCTGCATGAGCGGCTCGGTGACGTGCTCCTGGCCGATGACCTCCCGGAACGTCTCCGGTCGGTAGCGGCGGTAGAGCGCGGTGGTCACCCGGGGAACCCTAGTCGCGCGTTCAGACACATCGGTATGCGCGTCAACAGCCTTCGCACCGAAGCCCTCGAACCCGAGTCGGAGCTAGAACGCGAGACACCCCGCGTACCTGGAAGAGCCCACCTGCCCTTGCTGCATTCCTGCCCTGGGGGAGTTCAGTGAGGTACCACCACGCGGGGTGCCAGGGCCCAGTCTAGTCGACCTCCGTCGGCGCCTCTCACGCCTGGCCGGGGACCACCGGGGCGTCGGGCACGGACTCCTCGGCGTCGCGGACGCCGTTCACCCGCGGTGGCAGCCGCCGCTCCATTGCCAGCGCCAGCCAGGCGACCAGGACGCAACCGCCCAGGAGCATGGCGATGTAGGACGCGCTCCACCCGCGACCGATGAGGAAGCCGGCGACCGCGGGGCCGACCACCGACGCGGACTGCCACGCAATGCTCATCGCCGCGTTGTAGCGGCCCCGGAGATGGTCTGGCGCCAAGTCGTTGACCATGGCCGGCAGGGTCGGCTGGAAGAACGTCTCGCCGAACCCGAACACCCCGGCGCAGAAGGCAAACAGCAGCGCGGCGATAAGGGTGCCGGGCAGCAGGCCGGTGGCGCCGAGGGCCAGGAACGAGACGCCCCAGATCGCCGACATGACGACGATCACGCGCGTACGGCGCCGTCCTTCGATGCGCTGGAGCACCAACAGCTGGAACACAACGATGACCGCCGTGTTGGCCGCGAAGGCGAGACCGAGCGCCTGTGTCGAGATGCCGCCGACCTCCCGGCCGAAGGCGGGAAAGCCTGCGTTGAGCTGCCCGTAGCCCACGAACGAGGCGACGAACATCAGCAGCAGGATGAGGAGAAGGGATCGGTCGCGCAGGACCGCTCGGTAACCGGTCGGCGACGCGGTATGCGGGTCCGCCGCCGGATCAGTCGTCGGCCGGACCGGACGGGGCACGTGCCGCAACGGTCCGAGGAAGATCGCCAGCGGCGCGAGGAACGTGGCCGCGTCGATGAGGTAGATCGCGACGAAGGTCTCTGGGCGGGTCACATCCACGAACAGGCCGCCGAGGATCCCGCCGATGCCGATGCCGAGGTTGAGCAACGTGAAGTTGACCCCGAAGTACCGCTGCCGCAGGTGGCTCGGGATGATCGTGCCGACCAGGGTCTGAATGGCCGGCCAGATGATCCCGCCGGAGAACCCCAGCAGCACGCAACCCACGGCCGCGCGCAGCTCCGTCGTGGCCGACGCCAGCGTCACCTGCGCCGTGATCTGGAGGACGAAACAACAGATGACGACGATTCGCGGCCCGATGCGATCGATCAGGGCGCCGATCGGACCGACGACAAGCAGCCCCACGAGGGCCGGCAGCGACAGCAGCAGACCCACCCGGGCCAGCTCGAACCCCCGCACCTCATGCAGATACACGACGTTGAACGGCATGACCAGGCCGTTGCCGATGAAGTCGACGATGATCGTCGACAGGAGGAACTTGCCCTCGCGCGGCAGGTCGTGCCAGAACGCACGCAGCGTGAGTGGGCTACTGACTCGCGCTGACGTCGACATCAGGCCACCCTCTCGTCGGCCACCGACAGCCTCAACCGGATTTCAGCAGCCCGAACGACCTCGGATACCCTGCGCGGCGGAGGATTCGCATAGTGGCCTAGTGCGCACGCTTGGAAAGCGTGTTGAGTGAAAGCTCTCAGGGGTTCGAATCCCCTATCCTCCGCCAAGGGATCAGCGCTGCGCGCTAATCCCTTGACGGCTCCGCGCCACTCCTTCCGCCCGTTGTCGCTGCCAACAGCCGCCGAGCCCGCCGGCCCAGGTCGCTGAGGTCGACGCGACCCTCCTCGGCCGCGGCGGCCAGCCGGCTGGCCAGGTCGAGCGCCTCGTCCACGAGCGGCGCTTCGACGGCTGCCTCCTGGCCCATATCGCGCAGGATCGTCGCTTCGGTCCGTGAGGCGACGACGGGATCGGAGATGCCCTCAATCCAAACCCGGGTCCGGCGGCCGTCGCCGCGCTCGTCGCCGGTCAGCGGCACGAGTGCGTAGATCCGGTCCGACCGCGCGTACTTGCCGAACCCCAAGGACACCATCCGTGCCTCCCGTGCCACGTTCGAAGTCTCGCATCGACGTCCGACGGCGTTGCCCGGCATGTGCCCGATTGACAGGCACCCGGCGCGGCAAGCCGCGATCGCGAGCCGTTTTTGCCGTTGGTGCCTGTCGATCGGGCGCCCCGGGGAGCTAGAGACGTTGAAGGTATGCGGTGTGTCCCGGGACGAGGTAACCGGCAGCCAGGTGCTCCGCGAGAAGCACGGCTCCGTCGAGCCCGTTGCCGGCCGGCGGCTGGACGTCTAGTCCCCGTGCGGCCGCCTCAGCCTCGAAGGCCTCTCGCACCGCCGCGGCGCCGAATAGGCCCCCGGTGCGCGAAACGCATACTCCTTCGATCCCCTGGGCTGCGGTGGCCAACGACCGGGCCAGCTCCTTTCCGGCCTGCGCGCAGATCCGGCCGGCGACCGGGTCCGTCGCGGCGAGCGATGACACCAGTGGCGCCAGACCGGCGAGCAGGGCCACCGCATCCGGCCGGGTCATCGCCGTCCGCGGCCAGCTGTCCGGATCTCCGAGCTGCTGGGTCAGGGCCGCGAGCAACGCGTCTCCCCCGGGCGCGACTCCGTCCAGGGTCAGGAGCGCTGCCTCGAGCGCCTGGAGTCCAACCCACGCAGAGGACCCGCGGTCGCCGAGGATGTGCCCCCAACCGTCGACCTTCCGCCAGATCCGGTCGAAGTCCGTCGCGAAGGCGATTGCCCCGGTCCCCGCCGCCACCACGGCGCCGGGGCGGACCGAACCCACCGCACCGACCATGGCGGCGAGCGCGTCCCCGCACACCCACACCTCACGCGCTCCCACCCGCTGACGAATGAGAGCCGTGAGCGCCCTGGGGTCGGCCAGGGCAAGCAATCCGCGCATCGACCAGACGAGCAGATCCGGCCCGCTTGGAACTAGCGTGACCAGCGACTCCACGAGCGTGGCGACGTCGATGCCCGCCGGCCCGATGTGCAGTCCGGCACCGGAGAGTGACGGGCCTGGCACGCCGTCGACAACCGACCGGCACCGGAGTCCGGACCCGCCGACATCCACGCCGACGACGACAGCCAACGGGGGATCCCTTCAGCGCGGCGGCGCGATCGCGCCCAGCGCGGCCGCGACGGAGCCACCATGAGTGTCGAGCAGGGCCCGGGCCTCAGTGGCCGGGATGTCGGTGAGGAGGTGGAGCAGCGCGGTCTTGAGCTCACCGCCGGCCTCCGCGAGCGCCTGCTGCGCTGACTCCTCGTCGACGCCCGTGGCTTCACGGAGGATCCGCACAACGCGGCCGCGCAGTTTCGCGTTGGTGGCGACCACGTCGACCATGAGGTTGGACCAGGTGCGGCCGAGCGCGATCATCACCGACGTGGAGAAGCCGTTGAGAACGAGCTTCTGGGCCGTTCCCGCCTTGAGGCGCGTCGACCCCGTCACCACCTCCGGACCGGTCGCCGGCGCGATGACATGGTCGACGAGCGCCCCGATCTCGGCCTCGGCGTGCGCGGTGACGAGGGCGGTGAGGGCGCCGCGCTCGCGCGCGACATCGAGCGCGCCTCGGACATACGGCGTCCGGCCCGAGGCGGTCAGTCCGATGGCGACGTCGTGCGCCCCGAGGATCTGCGCCTCCCGCCGTCCGGCTTCGACGTCGTCCTCCACGTTCTCGATGGCCGCGAGCAGGGCTTCGGGACCACCGGCGTGGTGGGCGGTGAACAGCCCGGCCGGAGCGTTGAAGGTTGGCCGCAGCTCGGCGGCGTCGAGCACCGCGAGCCGGCCGGAGGTACCCGCCCCGAAGTAGTGGACGGCGCCACCGGCGCGGATCCGTGCCACGGCGTCGCCCACGAGCCGGGCGAGATCAGGCAATACCGCCGCGACGGCCGCCGGCACGGTGGCGTCCTCGGCGTTGAGCAGCTCGAGCACCTCGAGGGTGGGCAGTGTGTCGATGTGGACGGAGGCCGGGTTGCGATCTTCCGTCGGCGCACTGACGTTCACGGCGTCCCCCACGCTGCGGACGTTAGTTTCCTCCGTAACCACGGTCAATCACGCAGTCGACCGACGACGGACACGGCCGTTCGGCTCTCAGACGTGGTGGCCGCTCACGGCCGCCCTCGTCTCGGTGACCGCCTTGGTGGCGCGGTCGAGGTCGCGGTGGGCAACGGCAATGTAGAGGCAGTCAACGACGGTGAGCGCCGCGATCCGACTCGCCGTCGCGCCGGAGCGGAGCGACGTCTCACGGGCCGCCGTGGTGAGGATGATGTCGGCGGTACCGGTCAGTCGCGAGAGCGGGAAGTTGGTGATCGCGATCGTCGTAGCGCCACGACTTCGGGCCTTGGCCAGTGCCTCGATCGTCTCCTTGGTCGTCCCCGTGTGAGAGATCCCGATGGCCACGTCTCTGGGTCCGAGCAGCGTCGCACTGGTCAGAGCGATGTGCGGGTCGTTCCACGAGAACGCCACGACCCCGATCCGGTGAAGTTTCTGTTGCGCGTCCATGGCGACCAGGCCACTGGCGGCCATCCCGTAGAGATCAACCCGAGTGGCCGCGGCGATCGCGTCGGCGGCCTTTCCCAATGCGACCCGGTCGAGTTGTTGCGCCGTCTCCTCGACGGCGCTGGCGTCCGCGTAGGCGATCTTCGAGATGATGTCGTCGACGGTGTCGTCCTCGTTGATATCCGTCTCTGCCGCGGTGAGGAGCCGCGGCTGAGCCGACTCGGCGGCAAGCGCGAGGCGAAGCTGCGGATAGCCAGGCATACCAAGTCGTTTGCAGAACCTGAGCACCGTCGTCTCGGACGTTCGCGCGGCGTCGGCGAGCTCGCTGATGGTCAGTGCCGCGGCGGCGCGAGGGTCGTCCAGTACGCACTCCGCGACCCGGTCCTCGGCGGGAGACAGGGACGGCCGGAGCCCGCGCAGCCGGACCAATAACCCGGCCGGCGACTCAGGTTCCACCCGGGACGTCCGGGTGGTGCGACGCGCGCGACCAGCCATGGCTGAACGGTAACGGAGCAGCACTGGCGCTGTCCTCGAAGTGGGGCCAGCGCGATCAGGCGTCTCAAATCGGACCGCTGGCACACTGTCGCCATGGCCGGCCAGAGCCGCAACCGGAGCGGCGGGCTAACCCCGTCACTCGGCGAGTTTCTTCGGGAGCGGCGTATGCGTCTGCAGCCCGAAGAGGTCGGGATCAGTCGACCTCGTGGGCAACGCAGTTCGGCCGATCCAGGGCTGCGCCGCGAGGAGGTCGCCGAGCTCGCTGACATCTCGGTGGCGTACTACACGTTCATCGAGCGAGGGCGCGATGTGCGTCCCTCCCAAGAGGTGTTGCGCTCGATCGGGCGCGCACTCAACCTCACCGCCGGGGAGCAGCGCCAGCTTCAGGATCTGCGAACCGGACGGCCGCGGCGGCCGCACACAACTCTCACGGAGATCAGTGAGGAGGTGCAGGAGCTCGTCGACGTCCTGGACCCGAACCCCACCTACGCCATGGGCGCCCGTTGGGACCTCCTGCACTGGAACCGCGCCGCCGAGCTGCTGTTCGCCAACTGGCACCGCCGGCCGCAAGGGGAGCACAACATGCTCTGGTTCTACCTCTGCGACCCGTACGCGCGCCGGCTCTACGTCGACTGGGAGGCGGAGGCTCGCAACCAGGTCGCGCACTTCCGTGAGTCGTACTCGCAGTACGGTCACGATCCCTCGTTCATGGAACTCCTGGAGCAGATCTTCACCGTGACGCCCGAGGCGCGGTCATGGTGGGAGCGCCACGATGCGCCGCCGAACCGCAGTGGTATCAAGCGTGTTCGGCTTCCCGACCATCGTGAGGTCGGGCTGCGTCAGCTCGTCCTCGAGGTCGCCGACAACCCGGAAATCCAGGTCGTGACGTACTTCGCGGGCTGGGACGACAGCGAGGACGACGACGACGTCTGAGCAATCGCGGCCCGCGCTGCACCGCCGCCTCGGCGTCCGCGACGCGGTGGTCATCGGCCTGGGGTCGATGATCGGCGCGGGCGTGTTCTCGGCGTTCACCCCGGCCGCCGCGGCCGCCGGGTCGGCCCTGCTTGTCGGTCTGGTGGTAGCGGCGTTCGTGGCCTGGTGCAACGCGACGGCGTCAGCTCAGCTGGCGGCGCAGTACCCCACGTCTGGCGGTACCTACATCTACGGCCGAGAGCGGCTGGGACCGTGGTGGGGCTTCGTCGCTGGGTGGGGGTTTGTGGTGGGCAAGACCGCGTCGTGCGCCGCCATGGCGCTCACCGTTGCGGCGTATGCGGTGGGAGGCGACGCCCGTGCCACGCGGTTCCTCGCCATCGCGGCGGTCATCGGGCTCACCGTTGTCAACCTGCGCGGAATCACCAGAACGGCCCGGCTGGCAACGGTTCTCGTCGTGCTCACCGTTGCCCTTCTCGGCGTGACGCTGGTGGTTATCGGGGTCGGCAACCGGACGTGGCACTCGCCGTTCGAGTCGATGGCGACGGCGTCCGCATACGGGATCCTGCAGTCCGCCGGCCTGCTCTTCTTCGCCTTTGCGGGCTATGCCCGGATCGCGACGCTCGGCGAGGAGGTGCGCGACCCGGGGACGACCATTCCTCGCGCGATTCCGCGGGCGCTCGGTCTGGTCGTGGTCCTGTATGCGGTCGTCGGACTTCTGCTGTTGGCCGTGCTCGGTCCGACCGGAGTCGCGGCCTCCGGGGTGCCGCTGCTGGCGGCGGCCGAGCAGGCTGGCGTCGGCTGGATCGGCGCGGCGGTGCGGGTCGCCGCGGTGCTGGCCAGTCTGGGCGCGCTGCTGGGGCTGATCACCGGCGTGAGCCGGACGATGCTCGCCATGGCCCGCGAACGGGACCTGCCGCGCCCCCTGTCCCGCGTCGACGAGCGGCGCGGGGTGCCACAGGCGGCGCAGGTGGCGGTCTGCGCCGTGGTGGTGCTGCTCGTCGTGGCCTTCGACGTCCGGGCGGTGATCGGGTTCTCATCGTTCGGGGTCCTCGTCTACTACGCCGTGGCGAACGCGTCCGCGTTCACCCAGGACGCTGCACACCGGCGCTGGCCCCGCTGGCTACAGGTTCTCGGCGTCGTGGGGTGCTTGGCGCTGGTGGCGACGCTGCCCTGG
>JBKPQA010000184.1:0-9726 GCA_046733835.1 Actinomycetota bacterium | reverse complement strand
AGGTACTCCTTCTCCTGGATCCGGCGACGGCCGTGCTGGCCGGGCGGGAAGGGACGGAGGTCGAAGTTCTTGTCGCCGCCGACGAGGTCGACCTTGAGCCGACGGGACTTCTTGGTGATGGGGCCGGTGTACCGAGCCATGGGTTATCGAATCTCCTTGTGGCTCAGACGCGACGGCGCTTGGGCGGACGGACGCCGTTGTGCGGCGAGGGCGTGACGTCGCTGATCGCGCCGACCTCGAGGCCGGTCGCGGTGAGCGAGCGGATGGCGGTCTCGCGACCGGAACCCGGGCCCTTGACGAAGACGTCCACCTTGCGCATGCCGTGCTCCATGGCACGACGCGCGGCGGCCTCGGCGGCGGTCTGCGCGGCGAACGGCGTGGACTTGCGCGAGCCCTTGAAGCCGACCTGGCCGGCCGAGGCCCACGAGATCACCGCACCGGTCGGGTCAGTGATCGAGATGATTGTGTTGTTGAACGTGCTCTTGATGTGGGCGTGCCCGTGAGCGACGTTCTTCTTCTCCTTCCGGCGGACCTTCTTGGCGCCGGCCTGCGCACGCTTCTGCGGGGGCATTACTTACCAACCTTCTTCTTGCCGGCGACCGTGCGCTTCGGGCCCTTGCGGGTTCGCGCGTTGGTCTTGGTCCGCTGGCCCCGCACGGGCAGGCCGCGGCGGTGCCGCAGCCCCTCGTACGAGCCGATCTCGACCTTGCGGCGGATGTCGGCCGCGATCTCGCGGCGCAGGTCACCCTCGATCCTGACGTTGGACTCGAGGTAGTCGCGAAGGGCGACGAGGTCGTGGTCGGTCAGATCGCGGACCCGGGTGTCCGGGTTGACGCCGGTCGAGGCCAGCGCCTGGTTCGAGCGGGTACGCCCCACTCCGAAGATGTACGTGAGGGCGACCTCGACGCGCTTGTCGCGCGGCAGGTCGACTCCGACGAGTCGTGCCATGTGTGGGGGTTCTCCCGTTTCGGTTCCGGAGGTCTGGAGCAGTCACCGTTCCGGTTCGGCGTTCTCACCGGCCACGCGAACGTGGCACCGGTCCCCGGCCTCCGTGCCGGGGGTGACGTCCTGGGGGTTCTCAGGCGGTATGCCCGTGAGCCAGGGGCCGGGTGTCTGCTGTCTGTTCTCTTGTCTCGTCGCGAAGCGGCGGTTCGTGCGGTGGTCAGCCCTGACGCTGCTTGTGGCGCAGGTTGTCGCAGATCACCATGACCCGGCCATTACGGCGGATCACCTTGCACTTGTCGCAGATCTTCTTGACGCTCGGCTGGACCTTCATCTGCCTCGTGTCTTCTGCTGGGTCTGTATCTCTTGGGAATTACCGGTAACGGAAGACAATCCGGCCGCGGTCGAGGTCGTACGGCGAGAGCTCCACCACCACGCGGTCCTCGGGCAGGATCCGGATGTAGTGCTGGCGCATTTTGCCGGAGATGTGGGCGAGCACCTTGTGCCCATTCGTCAGCTCCACGCGGAACATCGCGTTGGGGAGCGCCTCAACGATCGTGCCCTCGATCTCGATGACACCGTCCTTCTTGGCCATGTCCTCCGTCTATCCGTCGTGTGCTCTGGAACATGCGAGAGTCACGGTGACGTGACACTGAAAACGGGCGCCCGAGCACAGAACGCCCAACAGGCAATCTTACGGTAGGCGCAGCGCTGCAACCTAATCCGCCCGGCCTCCTGGGCGGTTGCTCAACCTCCGGCCGCGCCTCCGGGCGCCGTTGCCCAGGGGGACGGCTCAGTCGGTTGACGTCGGAGCCTTTGGGTCCGCTGAGGGCCATAACCCTCCGACATGGGAGATGATGCTACGCTTATTTCATCACGTGGAGAAAAAGGTGAGCCATGACGCTGGTGCGCTTCTTCGAGGAACCGACGACTCTGGACGAGGCCGGTGGCAAGGCGGTCAACCTGTCTCGGCTGATGCGGGCGGGCTTCCCCGTCCCGCCGGGCTACACCGTCACGACTGACGCGTTCCGGGTCGCTGTGCACGAGCGCGGGCTCCGCGACCAAGTCCACGCGGCCCTGGCCGACGCCAATCCTGCCGACCCCGAATCGGTCGACGAAGCCTCGCGACGGATCCGCGCGGCCTTCGCCGACACTCCGGCGACCACCGTCCTCACCGAACCGGTCGCGCAGGCGGTCCTCGACGCCTACCGGAAGCTCGGCGGCGGACCGGTGGCGGTGCGCTCGTCCGCGACCGCCGAGGACCTGCCCGACCTGTCCTTCGCCGGACAGCAGGACACCCTGCTCGGCATTTCGGACGAGGACGGCCTGCTCGACGCGGTGGTCGCCTGCTGGTCGAGCCTGTGGACCGCGCGCGCGATCACCTACCGGCGCCGGGCCGAGATCCCCGAGGATGCGGCGGCCCTCGCGGTCGCGGTGCAGCGCATGGTCCCGGCCGACACCGCGGGCGTCCTGTTCACGGCGAACCCCCTGACCGGACACCGCGGCCAGATGGCGATCGACGCGACGTTCGGGCTCGGTGAGGCGCTGGTCTCCGGCCTCGTCGAACCCGACCACTACGTCGCCGATGCCGCCACCGGACGCATTCTCGAGCGGACCCTCGGCGCCAAAGCCGTCGTGACCGCGTCACGCACGACCGGCGGCGTCGAGACGCAGGACAGCGACCGCGCGGCGGAGGCGACCTTGTCCGACTCCGACGTCCGGGCGCTGGTCGACCTCGGCCGCCGCGTACAGGAGGAGTACGGAACGCCTCAGGACATCGAGTGGGCGATCGCCGACGGCGAGGTCGCCCTGCTTCAGGCCCGCGCCATCACATCGCTCTTTCCGATCCCGGCCAACGCGCCGAAGGGCGCTGTCTATCTCTCCTTCGGCGCCGTGCAGGGCATGCTCGCGCCGATCACGCCGCTCGGCGGTGACGCGATCCGCTGCGTTATGTCCGGCGGTGCCCGGGTAGTGGGCGCGACGCTGGAGCCCGAAACCAACCCCTACATCGGCAGCGCCGGTGAACGGCTCTGGATCCGGCTGGACCGCGCGCTCCGCAACCCCGTCGGCGCCAAGGTGCTGCCCGGCCTGCTCAAGGCGGTCGACCCGAGCGCCCGCCGCATCTTCGCCGACCTGCGTCATGAAGGCGTCCTGGCACCGTTCCCCCGGGAGGCCATGCGGCCGGTGGTACCGCGGCTGGCCCGCTTTGCGCGCGTCGCCGGCCGGAACCTCGCCCGCGCCGTCCGCGACCCGAGGGCCATCCGCGCCGAGTTCGACGACGTCACCGAGGCCGCGGTCGTCCGGGCCACTGCGACGTTCGCCGCCACGGACAATGAGCGCGATGCCTTCCGCCGAACGGCCGCCCGAGCGCGCGCGCTCCGCGAGACGCTCTCCGACGCGTTCCCCACGGTGGTGCCCTACGCCGGCGTGGTCATCGCCGGGCCGGTCCTGGCCCTTCGCCTCCTGACCCGGCTCTCCGGCGCGACTGACGAGGGTGACCATGGCGTCTCGCCCTTGGTCCTCGAGATCACCCGCGCCCTGCCGCACAACGTCACCACGGAGATGGACCTGGCCCTGTGGCGAGTGGCGCAGACCGTTCGGGACGACCCCGAGGCCAGCCGGCTCGCCGCGGACTTGAGCGCCGCCGAGCTCGCCGACCGGTATGCGTCGGGCGGGCTATCCCCCGCGGTCACCGCCGCACTCGACGGGTTCCTGGCCGCATACGGGATGCGAGGCGTGGGTGAGATCGACCTCGGTCGGCCCCGGTGGAGCGAGGACCCGACCGAGGTGCTGGCGACGGTGCAGCGGTACCAGGACATCCCGGCGGATCAGTCGCCCCCGGCGCAGTTTGAGCGGGGCGAGCAGGCCGCGGCGCGAGCCATCGACCAGCTGGTCGAGCAGACCGGCGGTGTGCGCGGCCGACTCGCCGGGTTCCTCGCCGGCCGGATCCGGACGTTGGCCGGCGGCCGCGAGCTGCCGAAGTTCACGATCATCCGGATGATGGGCGTCGCGCGGTCTGCCCTCCTCGCGTCGGGGAACGACCTCGTCGACGCCGGCGTCCTCGACGCACCCGACGACGTCTTTCTCCTTCGGCTCGACGAGATCGAGGCCCTGCGCGAGGGGCCGAAGGCGGGGCTGCGCCAGCTGGTTGCCGAGCGGCGGGCGGCGCTGGACCGCGAGGCGCGACGAACCCAGATCCCCCGCGTCCTCGTCGGCGACGGGCGGGCTTACTACGAAGGACTCGGCGACGTGGCCGGCGACGAGGGTGTCATCGTGGGCTCCCCGGTCTCCCCGGGGACGGTCGAGGGGGTCGTCCGCGTTGTGTTCGACCCGGCGCAGTCCGGGCTGCGGCACGGCGAAATCCTTGTCTGTCCCGGGACCGACCCCGCGTGGACGCCGTTGTTCCTCAGCGCCGCCGGCTTGGTCACCGAAGTAGGCGGGATGATGACGCACGGGTCCGTCGTGGCCCGCGAGTACGGCATCCCTGCGGTCGTCGGCGTCCACGAGGCGACGACGCGGCTGGTTACCGGCCAGCGGGTCCGCCTCGACGGAACGGCCGGCACCATCGTCCTCCTTGACCAGGCGGCCGCGGAGGATGAGGTCCGTGAGCCGGTGCGAGCCGGCGCCTAGCATCGGAGGATGACTCCTCCCGAGGAGCGCCCCGACGTCGATCCCTCCGTGCCGCCCATGGGGACCGGGTGTGCGGAGTGCCTCGACGCCGGCGGGTGGTGGTACCACTTGCGCCGCTGCGCAGCGTGCGGCCACATCGGCTGCTGTGACACCTCGCCGGCGCAGCACGCGACCGCGCACTACCGCGCGACGGGCCATCCGGTCATCCGGTCCTTCGAGCCCGACGAGGAGTGGTTCTACGACTTCCGAACCGAGGAGGTGGTCGACGGCCCGGAGCTGGCGCCACCACTGTTCCATCCGACGTCGCAGCCGGTGCCCGGACCACAGGGCCAGGTGCCCGAGGACTGGGAGTCGCAGCTGAACTGAACCTCGCGTGCACCCGCCCGGGCCTCGGGTGAGACTAGGGGATGGGTATGCGTCGAGTCGCGGTCGCTCTCCTCGTCGCCGCAGGGCTGGTGACCGGTTGCACGACCTCTCCGCTGACCGGGGAGGCCACGTCCGCGGCAACCACCGCGGGCGCAACCCCCACAAGCGCCGCGATGACGACTGGAACGACCCCGACGACCACCACGACAGCGGCGCCGCCGCCGCCGAGCGCTACCCCCGCCCCGCCGCTCTCCCCCGAGACCCTCTTCACCAAGACCTACGACGGCCGGAACCTCACGGTGGGCCGAGAGGTCGGCAGCACCGACGCATACCAGCAGAATCTCGCGACGTTCGAGGGCGACGGCCTGACCATCTCGGGTCGTCTGCTCGTCCCACGCGGAAACGGACCGTTCCCGGCGGTGGTCCTTGCGCACGGGTACGCGGACCCGGCGGTCTATGACAACACCACCCAGATGTCACGGGAGCGGGACTACCTGGCTCGGCAGGGGTACGTCGTGCTCCTCGTCGACTACCGCAACCACGCCGGGTCGAGCAAGGACCCGAACGCCGACGCCAACCTGCGGCTCGGCTACGCCGTCGACGTCATCAACGCGGCCAAGGCACTGCAGCAAGATCCCAAGGTCATCCCTGACCGAATCGCCCTCATGGGCCGGTCGATGGGCGGCGGCGTGACTTACACCGCGCTGGTGGCGGCGCCCGGCATGTTCAAGGCTGCCATCGCCTACGCGCCGGTCAGCTCGAACACCGTGGACAACTTCGAGAAGTGGACGCGTCCGGACCGGCAGACGGCTAGCCGGGTGGTTGCGACGCTCGGCGAGCCCGCCGCCAACCCCGACGCATGGGCGAAGACCAGCCCGCGCACGTACTTCAACCGCATCACCGAGCCGGTGATGATCCACCAGGGCACTGCCGACTTGTCCTGTCCTATCGCCTGGGCGGAGGCGTCGGTCAGCGCTCTCAAAGCGGCCGGCAAGTCGGTCGAGTACCTCACGTACGCCGGCCAACCGCACGTCTTCACCAATGGCCCCTGGACGACCTCGATCCAGCGCAGCGTCGACTTCCTCAAGCACCATGGACTGTGATGCTTTGATGCCTAACGCATGATGTTATGATGCGCAGGTGAGAACCACCGTGACTATCAACGACGAACTGTTGACTGAGGTGAAGGCCTTGGCAGCCCGTGAGGATCGCACCATCGGGTCGGTGTTGGAAGACGCGATTCGACGACTCCTTGACGAGTCCCGGCCCACATCCCCACGGTGGTTCGAGCTGCCCATCTTCGAACCCACAGTCCCCGGCCTTCGTCCAGGAGTGGACCTGCTCGACCGGGAGAGCATGGCTGAAGCGCTAGGCGACAATGAATCCCCGTTCTAGCGGTCGCGAGGCCTCGTGATCTTGCTGGACGTCAACGTGCTGGTTGTGGCGCATCGTCCTGATGGTCACAGACGAGGTGCGGAAGTTCACGCCTGGTTGACTGGCCGCCTGACCGCGCTCGAACGGGTCGGCATCGACTCACACGTTCTTTCCGCTGTGGCTCGGATCGTGACCAACCCGCGGATTTATGAAGTCCCTTCCTCCGCCAGCGCAGCTCTGAGCTTTTGCTCGGCGGTTATCAACGCGCCATCCGCTGTGAGAGTGAACGCTTCTGCACGGCACTGGTCGTTGTTCGAGGAGCGCGTCCTGGAGCTGCGTTTGATGGGTAACGACATCCCCGACGCGTACCTTGCGGCGTTGGCGCTCGACCACGACGCGTCGTTAGCCACGCTCGACCGCGGGTTTCGTCGATTCCCCGGACTACGGATCGTCGACCCGCTGGCCGCGTGATCAAGGCTGGCACCGCCCCCTCGCCACCCGTCCCGAAGGTCGTCAGGGCGTCCGGCGCACACGCGGAACCGGCTGGCCGCTGGGGAGCCGGGTCAGGCGTCGAGGGACGCGTACATCGCGGAGAGCTCTCGAAGGCGCGTCTCGCCGCCGTCGACCGCGGTGAGGACCGTGATCCCGGACTCGGTCACCGCGACCGAGTGCTCCCAGTGCGCCGCCCGCGACCCGTCGTTGGTCACGACGGTCCAGTCGTCGTCGAGGACGTGGGTCGCGCTGTGACCGAGGGTGACCATGGGCTCGATCGCCCCGGTGAAGCCGGACCGCACCATCGGCCCCTTGTCGCGGACCGCATAGTTGGGGATCTGAGGGTCCTCGTGCATGGAGCGGCCGATGCCGTGTCCGACGTACTCCTCGATGATCCCGTAGTCGCGTTTGTCGGTCGCCGCCGCGGACTCGATGCTGCGCTCGACGGCCTCGCCGACCGCATACAGGCGGCCGCCCACGGTCAGCGCGGTGATGCCGGCCCAGAGGGCGTCTTCGGTGAGGTCGATGAGCCGGAGGTCCTCGGCACGCCCGACCTCGCGGCCGCCGACGATGACGGAGAACGCCGCGTCGCCGTTCCATCCGTCGAGCTCGGCGCCGCAGTCGACCGACAGCACGTCTCCCTCGTGGAGTACCCGGGAGGCGGACGGGATGCCGTGGACCACCTCGTCGTTCACCGAGGTGCAGAGGGTATGCGAGTAGCCGGGCACCAGCTGGAAGTTGGGGACGCCGCCGTGCGAGCGGATGAAGTCCTCGGCCAGCGCGTCGAGGGCGAGGGTGGTCACCCCCGGCCGGACCTCCTGGCGCAGCATCTGGAGCGTCTGCCCCACGAGGAGGCCGGCGCGCCGCATGAGCAGCAGCTGCTCAGCGGTCCGACCCGGCGTCTGAGAGCGGCGGAACACGACAGAGTCCTCAGCCGGACGTGCTCTCGACGGCCTTGATCACGCGCTCGGTCACCTCGTCGACGGTACCCATGCCGTCGACCTTGATGAGCACCCCGTGCTCTTCGTAGATCGCGATGAGCGGAGCGGTCTCCTTGTGGTAGATCGCCATCCGCTCCCGGATGACCTCCTCGGTGTCGTCGGCGCGGCCCTCGATCTCGGCGCGCTTCAACAGCCGCGAGACCACGGCCTCCTCGTCGACGTTCAGCTCGAGGACCCCGTCGAGGGCGTGGCCGTGGCCGGCGAGCACCTGGTCGAGGAACTCCACCTGGCCCGGTGTCCGCGGGTACCCGTCGAGAAGGAACCCGGGCGCCGCGTCAACCCAGCCGAGCCGGTCCTCGATGATCTTGTTGGTCATCTCGTCGGGCACGTACCCACCCGACTTGAGGATCTCCTCGACCTGCCGCCCGAGGTCCGTGCCGTCCTTGATGTTGTTGCGGAAGATGTCGCCGGTCGAGATCGCCGGGATGCCGAACCGATCTGCGATCCGCACGGCCTGCGTCCCCTTGCCGGCGCCGGGAGGACCCATGATGATCAGTCGCTTCATCGCAAGAACCCTTCGTAGTGCCGCTGCTGGAGCTGAGCCTGGATCTGCTTCACCGTCTCGAGGCCCACGCCGACGATGATGAGGATGGATGTGCCACCGAACGGGAAGTTCTGGTTGGCCCCCACGGCGACGAGCGCGATGAGAGGAATGAGCGAGATCACGGCGAGGTAAAGGGCGCCCGGGACGGTGATACGGGTGAGGACGTAGTCGAGGTACTCCGCGGTCGGGCGACCGGCGCGGATGCCCGGGATGAATCCGCCGTACTTCTTCATGTTGTCGGCGACCTCGGTCGGGTTGAACGTGATCGAGACGTAGAAGAACGTGAAGAAGAGGATCAGTGCGGTGTACAGGAGCATGTAGATCCAGTGGTCACCGCGGGTGAGGTTGTCGTTGATCCACTGGACCCAACCGGGACCGGCCGAGCCGTCGGCCGGCCGGTTGAACTGGGCGATGAGCGCAGGCAGGGACAACAGCGAGCTGGCGAAGATGACCGGGATGACCCCGGCCATATTGACCTTGAGCGGGATGTAGGTGGAGCTGCCGCCGTACATCCGCCGACCGACCTGCCGCTTCGCATACTGCACCGGCACCCGGCGCTGGGACTGCTCGACGAAGATGACCAGGGCCATGATGACGAAGCCCAACAGGATGATGCCGAGGAAGACGTCCCAGCGGCCGTCCTTCTGCTGAATCGCCCACAGCGAACCCGGGAAGCCGGACGCGATGGAGGTGAAGATCAGCACCGACATGCCGTTGCCGATGCCGCGGTCGGTGAGCAGCTCACCCATCCACATGATGAGGCCGGTGCCAGCGGTCAGCGTCAGCACCATGATGACGATGGTCACCATGTCGTCGCTGGTCAGGATCGACGTGCAGTTGGGGCCGAAGATCTGCTGCGGGTTCCGCGCGAAGGTGATCAGCGTCGAGCTCTGGAGGACGGCCAGACCGATGGTCAGGTAGCGGGTGTACTGCGTCAGCTTCGTCTGACCGGCCTGCCCCTCCTTCTTGAGGGCCTCGAACCGCGGGATGACCACGGTGAGCAGCTGGACGATGATGCTGGCCGTGATGTACGGCATGATCCCCAGCGCGAAGATCGACAGCTGGAGCAGCGCGCCGCCGCTGAAGAGGTTGGCCAGACCGATGAAGCCCGCCTGCGGGTCGGCCCCGGCAAGGCAGTCCCGGACTTTGGTGTAGGCCACCCCGGGGGTTGGGACGGCGGTCCCAAGCCGGTAGATGGCGATGATGAAGAGCGTGAACAGCAGCTTCTTGCGCAGGTCGGGCGTTCGAAACGCCCGGACGAAGGCCGAGAGCACTGATCCTCCTGGGAAGGCCCCGAGAAGATCGGAGACCTGCTGCGTTGCTGGTGGTGCTGAGGTGCGGCGACCCGAGGGTCAACCGGTAGAGGATACCGTGCGG
>JBKPQA010000183.1:0-14789 GCA_046733835.1 Actinomycetota bacterium | reverse complement strand
CGTCGTCACCTGGTCAGTGGTCTCTTCGATGGTCACCCGCCCAGTCTGCCGCTTCAGGCTGCGGCGGGAACGACGTGGTGACCGATCAGTCCCGGGCAAGACGGCAGGATGTCGGCCATGGACTCGTCGTCGCCGTCAGAGGGGTCGTCAGAGGGGCCGTCGGAGCCGCTCACCCGGCTGGCAGCCGCGCACGGTGTCGCCACGGACTACTGGGACTGGCAGGGGCAGCACGCCCCGATCTCGGCCGAGACGATCGTGGCGGTGCTGGCCGGGCTGGGGGTACGGGCGCACACACCGGAGGAGGTCGAGGCCTCGCTGCGTGAGGTCGGCGACCGGTTCTGGCGGCGGACCCTGCCGGCGACCGTCGTCACGCGCGAAGGGTGGGCGCCGTGGATTTACGTGCACGTCCCCGACGGCACCGGCGTGCGGCTGACGATCGATCTCGAGGACGGGCGAGAGTGGGACGTGCGGCAGGTCCACCATCTGGTGCCGCCGCGCTGGGTAGACGAGCGAGTGGTCGGAGAGGCGGCGTTCGAGCTGCCATGGAACCTGCCGCTGGGCTGGCACCGGCTCGTGGCGCACGTGGACGCCGAGCCGCTCGACTCCTCGACAACGACGGCCACGGTCGTCGTGACGCCGCACCAGGTGACCCTTCCGGAGGGGCTCGACGAGCGGCGCGCCGTGGGAGTGGCGACTCAGCTGTACCAGCTCCGGTCGAGCGGCTCGTGGGGGATCGGCGACCTCGACGACCTCGCCCAGTTGGGCACCTGGGCGAATGAACAGCACGGCGCCGACTTCCTCCTGGTGAACCCGCTGCACGCGGCCGAGCCCGTACCGCCGATGGAGCCGTCGCCCTACCTGCCGACCACCCGCCGGTTCCTCAACCCGCTGTACCTGCGCGTCGCGGATGTCCCCGAGGTATCCGGGCTGGATCCCGAGGACGCCGCCCGTCTGGAATGGCTGGCGGCACAGGGCCACGCGCTGAACGACGCCGACCGGATCGACCGCGACACAGCGTGGAACCTGAAGCGAGCCGCCCTGGCCCTGGTGCACACCGTGCCGCTCAGCGCGGACCGCGCCGACGCATACGGGAGGTTTCTGGCCGAGGAGGGCGACGGCCTGGTGGCCTTCGCGACCTGGTGCGCGCTGGCCGAGACATTCGCTCTGCCGGCCGAGCGCTGGCCGAGCGAGCTACGCGACCCACACCACGTGGCGGTCGCCCGGTGGCGCGAGGAGCACACCGACCTGGTGGACGTGCACTGCTGGATGCAGTGGTTGCTGGCCGAGCAGGTGTGCGAGGTCCAGTCCGCGTTGCGGCGATCGGGTATGCGAGTGGGCCTGGTCGAGGACCTCGCCGTCGGCGTGCACTCGGCGGGCTCCGACGCGTGGTCGCTGTCCGACGTGCTCGCGGCTGGCGTCTCCGTGGGCGCGCCGCCGGACCAGTTCAACCAGCTCGGGCAGAGCTGGGGCCAGCCGCCATGGCGACCGGATCGCCTTGCCGAGCAAGGCTTTGCGCCGTTCCGAGACATGGTGCGTACCGCATTGCGCGACTCCGGAGGAGTCCGGATCGACCACGTCATCGGACTCTTCCGGCTGTGGTGGGTCCCGCAGGGGATGCCGCCCGACCGGGGGACGTACGTCCGGTACGACCACGAGGCGCTGGTGGGCATCCTCGCGCTCGAGGCGCAGCGGGCGCGGGCGGTCGTGATCGGCGAGGATCTGGGGGTCGTCGAGCCGTCGACGCGGGAGTACCTGCTCGAGCGCGGCGTGCTCGGGACGTCGGTTCTCTGGTTCGAGTGGGAGGAGCAGAGGCCTCGCCCGCCCGACCACTACCGCCGCCTGTGCCTCTCCTCGGTCACTACCCACGACCTGCCGCCGACGGCGGGGTACCTCGGGCTCGAGCACGTGGCGATCCGTGAACGGCTCGAATTGCTGACCCGGTCCGTGGAGGAGGAGCGGGAGGCCGAGCTCGGCGCGATCGGGCGGGTGCGGTCGGCCTTGGTGCTGCGTGGGCTACTCGAACCCGAGGCGTCGAACGAGGACGTGGTCGTGGCGCTGCACGCCTGGCTCGGGCTGACTCCGAGCCGGATGCTGGTCGTCGCCCTAGCTGACCTCGTCGGTGACCGGCGGGCGGTGAACCAGCCGGGAACGCTCGACGAGTACCCCAACTGGCGTGTCCCTCTCACCGACGCCAGAGGCCGACTGGTCCGCCTGGAGGACATCGCGGGCGGCGCGGCTGACGCTCTGGCCACCCGGATCTTCACGGCGCTGGGCACCCCTTGACATTCCAGGCTCATGTTGTTGTGAGTTGGCAGGATTCAAGACGCCGCGGATCCACAACAACGGGAGCCTGGAAGCCGGAAGGTTTCCCTAGAAGTACCAGGGGAAGGGGGACCAGTCGGGCGGGCGCTTCTCGAGGAACTGGTCCCGCCCCTCGACCGCCTCGTCGGTCATGTATGCCAGCCGGGTCGCCTCTCCGGCGAAGACCTGCTGTCCCATGAGCCCGTCGTCGACGAGGTTGAACGCAAACTTGAGCATCCGCTGCGACATCGGCGACTTGCTCAGGATCTCCCGTGCGACCTCCAGTGCCGTGGCCTCCAACGACTGGTGCGGCGCCACGACGTTCACAGCCCCCATCCGATGCATGTCGTCCGCCGAGTACGTCCGGCCGAGGAAGAAGATCTCCCGCGCGAACTTCTGGCCGACCATGCGGGCCAGATAAGCGGACCCGTAGCCACCGTCGAACGACCCCACGTCGGCATCGGTCTGCTTGAACCGCGCATGCTCCCGAGACGCGATCGTCAGGTCGCAGACGACGTGCAGCGAGTGCCCACCGCCGGCGGCCCAGCCTGGCACCAACGCGACCACGACCTTCGGCATCGTCCGGATCAGGCGCTGGACCTCGAGGATGTGCAGCCGCCCGCCAGCGGTCTTGGTCAGCCCCGTGTCGACGGTCGACGCCGTCTCCCCGGACGCGTACTGGTAGCCCGACCGCCCCCGGATCCGCTGGTCGCCGCCGCTGCAGAAGGCCCACTGCCCCTTGGCCGATGGCCCGTTCCCGGTCAGCAGCACGACGCCCACGTCCGGCGTCTGTCGGGCGTGGTCCAGCACTCGCTGCAGCTCGTCCACCGTGTGCGGCCGGAACGCGTTGAGCACGTCCGGTCGGTTGAAGGCCACCCGCACGACACCGAGCTCACGCGCCCGGTGGTAGGTCACGTCGGTCAGGTCGTCGAAACCGGTCGCCTCGTCCCAAGCCGACGGGTCGAACAGCTCGCTGGGGGAGTCCGGCACGCCCCGAGGATACGGGCGCCCGTCCAACCCATGGGGACCCGGGACAGTCGAGAGGAGCGCCGAGGTCAGCCCTCCTGCAGCGTCGTCGGCGCGCCGTGGACCGCGGGGATCCGGCCCATCCGGCCGCCCTGGAAGTCCTCGAACGCCTGGAGCACCTCGTCCCTGGTGTTCATGACGAACGGCCCGGCCCACGCGACCGGCTCGCGGATCGGCCGGCCGCCCAGGACCAGGACGTCGAGGCCGCCGAGCCGGCTCTCCTGCGTGCGGCTCGCGGCCACGCTGACGACGTCACCGGCGCCCAGCAACGCGAGGTTCCCGGTCCGGACCGGCGCCGCCTCCGGACCGACCGAACCCTCACCGGACAGGACGTAGACGAGGGCGTTGAACTCGGGAGGCCAGGGCAGGTCGAGTCGGGCGGCGGGCGACAGCGTCGCGTGGACGAGCGCCATCGGGGTATGCGTCGAGCCGGGTCCGCTCAGGCCGGCCACCTGTCCGGCGATGACGCGCACCAGTACTCCACCGTCCGGGGTCGCGGCCAGCGCGACCGACGACGCCCGCAGGTCCTGGTACCGCGGCGTGACGAGCTTCTGGTGCTTCGGCAGGTTGACCCACAGCTGGATGCCGTGGAAGAGGCCGCCCTGGGTGACCAGCCACTCCGGCGGCGCCTCGATGTGCAGCAGTCCTGAACCGGCCGTCATCCACTGGGTGTCGCCGTTGGTGATCGTCCCGCCGCCCCCGTGGCTGTCCTGGTGATCGAAAACCCCGTCCATGATGTACGTGACCGTCTCGAAGCCCCGGTGGGGATGCCAGGGCGTGCCCTTGGGCTCGCCCGGCGCATACTCGACCTCGCCCATTTGGTCCATGTGGATGAACGGGTCCAGCCGGCGCAGGTCGACTCCCGCAAAGGCCCGCCGGACCGGGAACCCCTCGCCCTCCAGGCCGCTGGGAGCGTCGGTGCGTTGCACCACGGGTCGGGGAACCGCTGACAGCTCCGGGCGCGCAAGCCGCGGCAGCACGGTGAGATCCGGGACGGTGACGGCAGGCATCGGGACCACTCCTCGCGTCGGCAGTTGACCCTTCAACCAGTGTAGTGGCCGTCCGCATTCCGTGGCCCGTAGGCTCGAACCGTGCCGATACCCGCGTTCGTCGCTCGACTGCGCGAGCACATCGGCACCGACCTGCTCTGGCTACCTGGCGTCGCTGCGGTCGTCCTCCGCCGCCATCCGGTCGAGGCCACCGAGGAGGTCCTCCTCGTCCAGCGCGCGGACAACCGGGCCTGGACCGTGGTGACCGGCATCCTCGACCCCGTCGAGGAGCCGGCCGTCGGTGCCGTCCGCGAGGTCCTCGAGGAAACCGGTGTGGTCGCGCGGGCCGAACGCCTGGTCTGGGCGCACACCACCCCGGTCATCGAGTACGACAACGGCGACCGATCGGCGTTCCTCAGCTTGTGCTTCCGGTGCTCCTGGGTCGAGGGGGAGCCGGCGGTCGGCGACGACGAGTCCGTCGACGCGCGCTGGTTTCGCATCGACGAGCTCCCGCCGCTCTCGGTCAACCAGCGCCGCCGCATCGAGCTGGCCGTCGCAAACCAACCCGAGGCCGTCTTCGCGACATGACCCTGCCACCCCTGGAGGACCTGCTCGACGGTATGCGTGTCGTCACGCTCCCGTTGCTCGTCCGGTTCCGGGGAGTCGACCACCGCGAGGTCGTGCTCCTGGAGGGGCCTGCCGGCTGGGGCGAGTTCGCGCCCTTCCTCGAGTACGACACTGCCGAGTCGTCCCGCTGGCTGGCTGCCGCGGTCGAGGCCGCATGGGAGGGCTGGCCGGCCCCCCTGCGTGACCGGGTGCCCGTCAACGCCACGGTCCCGGCCGTGGCGCCCGACGCCGTAGCCTCGGTCCTTGCCCGCTACGACGGGTGCGAGACCGTCAAAGTCAAGGTCGCTGAACCGGGACAATCGCTCGCCGACGACCTCGACCGAGTCGCCGCGGCGCGTAACGCCGGCGGACCCACGATGAAGATCCGCGTCGACGCCAACGGCGCCTGGGACGTCGACGAGGCCGTCCGCCGCCTCACGGCGCTGGCCGGCTACGACCTCGAGTACGCGGAGCAGCCCTGCTCTACCGTCAAGGACCTCGCTGCCCTCCGAATCCGGCTGGCGCGCAATGGAATCGACGTCAAGGTCGCCGCCGACGAGTCGATCCGCAAGGCCGAGGACCCCGTCCGCGTCGCCCGCGAGGGCGCGGCCGACGTCGTGGTGGTCAAGGTGCCGCCTCTCGGCGGGGTCCGGCGGGCGCTGGAGATCGCCACGGAGTGCGGTCTGCCCACGGTCGTCAGCTCAGCCCTCGACTCCTCGATCGGCATGGCCGCCGGGGTCGCGCTGGCGGCCGCCCTGCCGGAGCTGCCGTACGCGTGTGGCCTCGGCACCGTCGAGCTGCTATCCGCGGACGTCGCGCACGAGCGTCTGGTCCCGTCGGCCGGGTCGGTCCGCGTCGGCCGGGTCCGCGCCGACGCGGACCTTCTGGAAGTCGCGGCTGCGGCGCCGGACCGGGTCGCCTGGTGGCGGGACCGGGTGGTGTGCTGCCATGCATACCTCTCCGGTGCCTCGAACAGGAGCTGACCGGTGCTCCAGGTCTGCCTCAACGGCAGTCGCCGCCCGCATGAGCGGGTCCCCGTGACCGTGACTGACATCGCCGCGGCCGCGTCCGACGCCGTGGCGGCCGGCGCGGAGTCGGTTCACGTCCATCCGCGAAGTGACCGCGGACGGGAGACCCTCGACGGCGACCTCGTGGCCCTGACGGTGGAGACGGTCCGGCGGGCGGTCCCGGGGATCCCGGTCGGTGTGACGACCCGGGAGGGGATCACTGCCGACGGCCGAGAGCGGCTTGGCCTCGTGAGCCGGTGGCCGCAACCCGAGGACGGCGGACCGGACTTCGCGAGCGTGAACTGGCACGAAGCCGGCGCGTTCGACCTCGCCACCGCCTTGCGGACCCGGCACATCGAGGTGGAGGCGGGGCTCTGGACGCCGAGCGCCGCCGCGGACTTCGTCGGGCGGCACTGGCCCTGGCGGGTGCTGCGAGTTCTCGTGGAGGCCATCCCCGGGCACTCGCCGGGCGGCTACGGCTCCTGGGCCGCAGAGCGGATCCTCTCAGCGCTCGGGTCGCAGCCGGCCCCGATCCTCGTCCACGGCGAGGAGACCTGGGCTTGGCCAGTCCTGCGGTGGGCTCAAAAACAGGGCTTCGACACCCGGATCGGGTTGGAGGACACGCTGTTCGACGAGGCCGGGCTTCGCGCGCGCAGCAACGCCGCCCAGGTCCGCGAGGCGCTCAGCGGGCGCACCACGCACTGATCACGCGGGTCCGCCCGCCGACGTCCAGGGAGGACTGCTTTCATGGGGGCGTGCCCCTGGCTGTCCTCCGCCCGGTCGGCGACGAGCAGCACCGTGCCGCGACCGCCCGGCTCCTCGACGACCTGGCCGCCCTACCGCCGGACGCACCGGTGCGCCTAGGCAAGCGGACGTCGAACCTCTTCCGTCAGCGCACGAGCGACCAGCGGACAAACGCCGGCCGGCTCGACGTCTCGGACCTCAACCACGTCATCGACCTGGACCCGGTCGCCCGGACCGCACGGGTCCAAGGGATGACGACCTACGAGGACCTGGTCGCGGCCACGCTGCCGCACGGGCTGATGCCGCTGGTGGTCCCGCAGCTGCGCACCATCACCCTCGGGGGAGCAGTGACCGGGCTCGGCATCGAGTCGTCCTCGTTCCGCTCCGGGCTCCCGCACGAGTCGGTGCTCGAGGCCGAGATCCTCACCGGCGACGGCGACATCGTCGTCGCGCGGCCCGAGGGTGAGCACGCCGACCTCTTCCACACCTTCCCGAACTCGTACGGCTCGCTCGGGTATGCGTTGAGCCTCACCATCGAGCTCGAACGCGTGCACCCGTATGTCGCGCTCCACCACGTGCGGTTCCGTTCGCTCGCCGACGTCCAGGAGGCGATCGCCGAGATCATGCGGACCCGCTCCTGGTCCGAGGAGGAGGTCGACTTCCTCGACGGCGTGGTCTTCTCCCGCGACGAGATCTACCTCACCCTCGGTCACTGGGCGGACTCCGTTGAAGGACAAGCCAGTCCGAGTGACTACACCCGTCAGGAGATCTTCTACCGATCGCTCCAGCGGCGGCAGCGGGATGTCCTCACCGTCCATGACTACCTCTGGCGCTGGGACACCGACTGGTTCTGGTGCTCGCGCGCGTTCGGGGCGCAGCAGCCACTCGTGCGCCGGCTGTGGCCGAAGCGCAAGCTGCGCAGCGACGTCTACTGGAAGATCGTCGCCTTCGAGAACCGGCATCACATGGGGGCCTGGGTGGACGCCCGGCGCGGCAAGCCGCCGCGGGAGCGGGTCGTCCAGGACGTCGAGATCCCGGTGGAGCGAACGGCCGAGTTCCTGGACTGGTTTCTGCGCGAGGTCCCGATCGAGCCGGTCTGGTTGTGCCCGATCCAGCTGCGCCCCACGCATACGGAGACCGGCGGTACACCCTGGCCGCTCTACCCGATGGCCGTGGGGAGGCCGTACGTCAACGTAGGGTTCTGGTCGACCGTCCCCATCGAGCCCGGCCGCCAGGACGGCGACGTCAACCGGGCGATCGAGGACGAGGTCGGCCGGCTCGGCGGCCACAAGTCCCTCTACTCGGACGCCTACTACGACGAGCCCACCTTCGACCGGCTCTACGGTGGTCCCGACTACCGCCCGGTGAAGAAGCGGTACGACCCACGCGGGCGTCTTCCTACCCTCTACGACAAGGCGGTGCGCAGACGATGACGACGTTGCTCGGCAAGACGACCACGGGCCGCACGACGGCCCCACCGACCCTGGCTGACGCGTTCACGATGGTGTTCGGTGAGCAGGTACCGGTACGGTTCTCCGCCTACGACGGGTCCTCGACCGGAGCCGGCGATGCGCCCCTGACACTCGAGCTGCGCAGCCGACGCGGTCTGGACTACCTCCTCACGTCCCCGAACTCGCTGGGCCTGGCCCGTGCCTACCTCCAGGGCGACCTCGTGCTCGAGCCGTTCGACGAGGGGGATCCCTACGAGGTCATGAAGTTCTTGGAGGACGGTCTGCAGCCCCACCGGCCCACCCTGTCGGAGCTGCCGGAGCTGGCGCGGTTCGTCCGCGGCCACCGTCCGCGCGTGCCCGAGCTGCCTCAGGAGGAGACGCCCGGCCCGGTGCGGCGCCTGGCGCACGGTCTCACCCACGGCCGCGCTCGGGACGCCGAGGCGATCCACCACCACTACGACGTGTCGAACCGGTTCTACGAGCTGCTGCTCGGCCCCTCGATGGCCTACACCTGTGCGGTCTACCCGACCGCCGACTCCTCGCTCGAGACGGCCCAGGAGGAGAAGTTCGACCTCGTCTGCCGAAAGCTCGGCCTCCAAGCCGGTATGCGTCTGCTCGACGTCGGTTGCGGATGGGGCGGCATGGTGCGCCACGCCGTGCTGAACTACGGCGTCACGGCGGTCGGCGTGACGCTGTCCAAGGAGCAGGCTTCGTGGGGCGCGGCGCGGATGGAGCGCGAAGGCCTGGCCGACCGCGGTGTCATCCGCCACGGGGACTACCGGGACCTGCGCGAGAGCGGCTTCGACGCGGTCTCCTCGATCGGGCTCACCGAGCACGTTGGAGTCTCGAACTATCCCGCGTACTTCCGGTTCCTCCGCAACCGGCTCAAGGACGGGGGGCGGCTGCTCAACCACTGCATCACGCGCCCGGACAACCAGCACCCCGGCGTCCCGTCCCGCGGGTTCATCAACCGCTACGTCTTCCCTGACGGCGGTCTCACGGGGTCGGGCACCATCGTGGAGGTCATGGAGGACGAGGGCTTCGAGGTGCGCCACCAGGAGAACCTGCGCGAGCACTACGCGATGACGACCCGCGACTGGTGCCGCAACCTCTCGGCCAACTGGGAAGAGGCGGTGGACCAGGCCGGCCTGGGGGTGGCTCGGGTCTGGGGGCTATACCTCGCCGGGTCACGGCTGTCGTTCGAGCGCAACCGCATTCAGCTGCACCAGGTGCTCGCGTCCAAGACTACAGCGGAAGGCGACTCCGGGTTTGCACTGCGGCCGACCTGGCTCAGCTGACCGGAGACCCGTCAAGACTCAGCCGGCGCCCGGGAAACCGAGCGCGCGGGCAGCATGGGTGAGGCTCGGCTTCCGAAGACGGGACGAGACCAGGCCTTGGCTGCCCCGCGTTTCGTGCCATACTTCCCGTGGGATCAAGTGAGTTTCCGCCCTGTGTCCGCGGAGATGACGTCGAGGAGATGACGTATGCCGGTGGACAGTCAGGTCGACGGTGCCGCCGTCCGTGATGGGGTGGACGGGCACGACCTGGTCCAGAGCCCAGATGGAGTGGACGGCCACGACGGAGTCGCTGGCCCGTGGGTGAGCGCTACCCGGGTCGCCGAGCTCGAGGCCACCATTGCGCAGCTGCGCGAGGCCATGGTGAGCCGGCAACAGCTAGGCGTCGTGACCGGAATTATCGCCGCGAGGCTCGAAGTGACCCCGGACGAGGCGTGGGCCGTGCTGGTCCGGCTGTCGCAGGACACGAACGTCAAGGTCCGGGAGGTCGGTCGCGTCATCCACGACGCCTACACCGGCCAGTTGGCGGGCGAAGACAAGGGATTAGCCGGCCTACTCGACGCCAAGTCGCCGGGCGGCCCCAGCCTGCTGATGCGGTATGACCATCTCCAGCGCTGACGTGACCGAGACGCCCTTCCGGCCCTCTGGCCCCTCCACCGTTCGCTCGTCCGCAGTTGGCCACCTTGCGATGTCCGGGTCCTCCCCGGCGGCCGCGTTGGCCCACACCGTGCAGGTAGCGGTCGACGTCCTCCGCGTCGACTCCGTCGGCCTCATGCTGCTCGACGAGCACGGCACGCTGCAGGCGGTCGGGTTCACGGACGACGAGGCCGCGGTGCTCGAAGCCACCCAGGCCCGGGTACGTCAGGGGCCCGGCAGGGACACCATGGACACCGGCGTCACGGTCGCGGTCACGGACCTCGCTGTCGTTCCGGAGTACGCCGCCTTGTGGGCCGGCGTCTCCGGCAGTGGGCTGCGGGCCGTCCTCTCCTCTCCGATCTGGGCCGGCGGTGCCGTCGTCGGCAACCTCAACGCCGCCCGTCGAGGGCCCCACGCGTGGACGGCCGACGAGATCCGCGAGGCCGAGGCCTACGCCAAGGTGGTGGGTCTCATCCTGGACCTGGCCGCCCCGTCCGGCTCTCGGGACGACAACGCGGGCATCGGCGAGGACAATCTCACGGGCGAGCAGAGTGGCCAGATGAGTGCGGAAGGACCGGAGCGTGCCAGTCGACCCCGAGGCGCTGACGAGCAGTCTGCGCCGTCTCGCTGACCGCCACGACAGAAACGCGGACCTGACCCGTTCCCTGAACGACGTCACCGACGCCTGCGTCGAGCTGTTCCAGGTCACCGGCAGCGGCATCATGCTCGCCGACGACCAGAACATCTCCCGGTACGTCGCCGCCAGCGACGGCCCAGGTCGCGTTCTCGAGACGGTCGAGAGCGAGACCGGACAGGGCCCGTGCACGGAGGCCTTCGTCACGACACGGCCGGTCGCCGTCGAGGACCTGCGCACGCAGCGGCAGTGGCCAGACCTGGCCGCAGCCGTCGCGGACTACGACGTGCGGGCCGTGCTCGGCGTGCCGGTACGGCTGGGCGGGGTGACCGTCGGCACCATCGACGTCTACCGCGACCGCCCACATGCCTGGGAGGACGAGGAGCAGCGAGCCCTGCTGCGGTACTCCGACCTGGTCGGAACCACATTGGCGACGGCACTCTCGGCCCACAAGGCGCAGGAGCTGGCGGGGCAGCTGCAGTACGCGCTCGACTACCGCGTCATCATCGAGCGCGGCGTGGGCTACCTGATGGCCCGGGACAACGTGGACGCCGTGACGGCTTTCAACCGGCTGCGCGAGGCGGCCCGCAGCTCTCGGAACAAGATCGGCGCGGTCGCGACGTCACTCCTCGACACGGGACGGCTGCCAACGGAGCTCTGACTCCGGCGCTGACCTCTCTGGCCCGGCGTGCCGCTTGAGCTCCGCCCGAGCCAGCGCGTTCTTGTGGACCTCGTCGGGGCCGTCCGCGAACCGGAGGGTGCGGATGCTCGCCCACGCCGCGGCCAGCGGGAAGTCCTGGCTGAGGCCACCGGCGCCGTGCGCCTGGATCGCCTTGTCGAGGATCCACTCCACCGTCGCAGGGGTCGCTATCTTGATCGCCTGAATCTCGGTGTGCGCGCCCCGATTCCCGACGGTGTCCATGAGCCACGCGGTCTTGAGGACCAGGAGCCGCAGCTGCTCCAACCGCACCCGCGACTCGGCGATCCAGTCGCGAATGACCCCCTGGTCCGACAGTGGCCGGCCGAACGCGTACCGCGACGACACCCGCGTGCACATGAGCTCGACGGCCCGCTCGGCCACGCCGATCGAGCGCATGCAGTGATGGATCCGCCCGGGCCCGAGCCGAGCCTGGGCGATGGCGAACCCGTCGCCCTCGCCACCGATGAGGTTGGCCGCCGGGACGCGGACACCGTCGAAGATCATTTCCGCGTGCCCGCCGTGGTCGCGGTCGTCGTACCCCATGACCGACATTGGGCGCACCACGGTCACCCCCGGAGTGTCACGCGGGACGAGGACCATGCTCTGCTGCCGGTGCCGATCGGCGGATGGGTCGGTCTTGCCCATGACGATGAACACCGCGCAGTCGGGGTTCATGGCCCCGGTGATCCACCACTTCCGACCGGTCACCCGGTATGCGTCGCCGTCCCGCTCGATGCGAGTCGCGATGTTCGTGGCGTCCGACGACGCGACGTCCGGCTCGGTCATCGCGAACGCCGAGCGAATCTCGGCCCGTAGTAACGGTTCCAGCCACTTCTCCTGTTGCGAGGGGGTCCCGAACTGGTCGAGAACCTCCATATTGCCCGTATCGGGTGCTGAACAGTTGAGGGCCGCGGGCGCCAGCTGGAGAGCGCGTCCGGTGATCTCGGCGAGCGGCGCGTACTGGAGGTTGGTCAGGCCTGGGCCCCTCGGCCCCGGCAGGAACGCGTTCCACAGGCCGCGAGCCTTCGCCTCCTCCCGCAGGGTGCCCAGCACTGGCACGCGGCTCCAGGCCCACGGGTCCTGGAGCTCGGCCAGCTCGCGAGCGAACACCGGCTCCGCCGGGTGGATCTGCCTCTCCATCAGGTCCAGCAGCGAGCCCCGCAGCTCTTCGGTACGCGGGTCCCAGCCGAAGTCCATCACCCTCGCCTTCCTGCCTCGTCCTGTGCCAGCGACTCGAGGCCCAGACCGACCAGCGGTTCGACCATCGCTCCGATGCCCGCGAAGCCCTCACCGACGGTCTGCCCGTGGACGTGCCGGTAGTGAATGCCCTCGAGGATCACGGCCAGTTTGAAGCAGGCCAGCGCCTCGTGAAACCCCAGGTGACTGAGGTCGCGGCCGGTCCTCGCCGCATACCGCTGCAGCATGTCCTCGCGGTTCGGGAAGCCGGGCGCCCGCGGCGCGGTCGAGACTCCCACGCCGACGCCCAGGGCCGCGATGCGCTGGTACGTCAGGAGCAGTGCCACGTCGGTCAGGGGGTCCCCGAGCGTGGCCATCTCCCAGTCGACCACGGCGCCGATCTCGTCCGAGGCGGTGACGAGGACGTTGTCGAGGCGGTAATCGCCGTGCACGACGGTGCCAGTGGAGTCGGCGGGGATCTGTTGGCCGAGCCGGGCCCACAGATCGTCGATTCCCTTGACGTCCCGGCTGTGAGAGGCGTCCAGCTGCTGGCCCCACCGTCTCACCTGCCGACCGAGGAACCCCTCGGGGCGGCCGAAGTTCGAAAGACCCACCGCTGCTACGTCGACCAGGTGCAGGTGGGCGAGCGTGTCGACCAGTCGCTCGGCGATGGCTCGAGTTCGACTCTCTCCCAACGCTTCGAGCTCAGCCGCCGACCGGTACGGGACGCCCTCGACGAACGACATGACGTAGAACGGGGCGCCGATGACCGAGTCGTCGCTGCACGACGCATACGCCTCTGGGACCGGCACCGGAGTCGTGTGGAGGGCCGAGATGACGCGGTACTCCCGGCCCATGTCGTGGGCAGTGGCGAGCACATGACCGAGTGGCGGCCGGCGAACGACGACCCACCGGGTCCCGTCGGTGACGCGATAGGTCAGGTTGGACTTGCCACCGGTGACGAGATGCGCGGACAGAGGGCCGTCGAGCAGGCCGGGTGCGGATTTGTCCAGCCAGGGCCGCAACGCGGCAAGGTCCAGACCCGGCGGGTCGGTCACGCCTCCCACACGACTCTCCCGACCGTTCTGCCGTCGGCTAGTCGCTGCGCTCCGGCGGGCAGCCCGTCGAAGTCGACCCGCTCCCCGACCACCGGCGTGATGGCTCCCTCCGCGGCGAGCCGCACCAGCTCCGAGTGGACGGCGCGGACCCGCACGGGGTCGCGTTGTGCGTAGAGGCCCCAGTGCAAGCCGAGGATCGAGTAGTTCTTCACGAGCGCGTGGCCGAGAAGCGGCTGTGGCACCGTGCCGCTGGCGAAGCCCACGACGACGATCCGGCCCTCGAACGCCACGCACCGAGTCGACTGCGCGTACGCCTCGCCACCGACCGGGTCGAAGACCACGTCGGCTCCGCGTCCGCCGGTGACCCCCTTGACGACAGCAACGACATCCTCGGTATGCCGGTCCACGACGACGTTCGCGCCGCACTGCCGCGCGACCTCCGCCTTTTCCGAACCGCCGACGACCGCGACGACCCGGGCCCCGGCAGCCTTGCCGAGCTGCACCGCTGCGCTGCCGACACCACCGGCCGCAGCGTGGACGAGCAGCGTCTCGCCCTGCCGGAGCCGGGCCCGCTCATGCAACGCGAACCAGCCCGTTTGGTAGGCGATGACGAACCCGGCCGCCTCCACGTCGTCCAGACCGGACGGGGCGGCGAACGTCACGGCGCCCTCCATGAGCGCCTGCTCGGCGAACGAGCCGTGCGGCAGCACGCAGGTCCCGACGACGCGGTCGCCCACGGATACCTCGGAGACCCCCGATCCGGTGGCCACGACCTCGCCGCACGCCTCGACCCCAGGAACGAACGGCAGCTCCGGGCGGACCTGGTAGTGCCCACGGCACAGGAGGACGTCGGGGAAGTTCACCGGCGCGGCCAGGACTCGCACTCGCAGCTGACCCGCGCCGACGTCCGGCGGCTCCGTCTCGACCCTCCGGAGTACCGCCTCCGGCTCGCCGTTGGCCTCGACCCGCCAGGCCCTCATACCGCGGACCCCTGATCCAGCTTGGCCTGGAGGCGGCCCATCCCGGCCAACCAGGCGTCCGGATCGGTCGCCCGAGCGCGGAAGTAGCCGGCGACCTCCGGGTGAGGCAGGACGAGAAAGTCGTTGCCCTGCAACGCCCGCCAGACGACGTCGGCGACCTCCTCAGGTTCGAGCGCTCGGTCACGG
>JBKPQA010000182.1:0-7056 GCA_046733835.1 Actinomycetota bacterium | reverse complement strand
TGCGGGTCCGGACCGGGCGAGCATTCACGTCCTGCCCCAGCTGTGGTTCCGCAACACCTGGTCGTGGGACCGCGACGCCATCAGGCCGTTCCTCCGCGCGGCCGGCGCTGACCAGGTCACCGTCGACCACCCGCGGTTCGGGCGGATGAGCTGGGAGCTCGACGTCAGTTCCGACGGCACAGCGCCGGAGTTGCTGTTCTGCGACAACGACACCAACGTCCGGCGGCTCTACGGCGCGGACGCGTCACCCGCATACCCGAAGGACGGGATCAACGACCACGTGGTGTCAGGTTCGGAGACCGTGAACCCGGAGCGAGCCGGGACCAAGAGTGCGGCCTGGTACCGGCTCACCGTGGACCCGGGGGCGACCCAAAGGGTACGCGTGCGCCTCCGGCTCCCGTCGTCGTCACCGCCCTTCGGCCCCGGCTTCGAGTCGGTGGTGGAGCAGCGACGGCGAGAGGCTGACGAGTTCTACGACGAGGTGATGCCCGCGGAGGTCGGGGACGATGCGCGCCTCGTGGCGCGCCAGGCGTTCGCCGGCATGATCTGGGGCAAGCAGTTCTATCGCTACGACGTGAAGCGCTGGTTGGACGGCGACCCGACCCAGCCGCCGCCGCCGACCGAACGTCGTCAGGGCCGCAACGCTCAGTGGTCCAACGTGGACGCCCGCGACATCCTCTCGATGCCGGACCCCTGGGAGTACCCCTGGTTCGCGGCATGGGACATGGCCTTTCACACCGTGGCCCTCGCGCACCTCGATCCGGCGTTCGCCAAATACCAGCTGCTGGTCCTGTGCCGGGAGTGGTTCCAGCACCCCAACGGGGCGCTCCCGGCATACGAGTGGGCCTTCGGCGACGTGAACCCGCCAGTCCATGCGTGGGCGGCCCTGCACGTGTGGGATATCGACGGCCGGCGCGACCACGACTTCCTGGCGCGTCTCATGCCGAAGCTACTCATGAACTTCACGTGGTGGGTCAACCGCATGGACCCTGAGGGTGACCACCTGTTCGCCGGCGGCTTCCTGGGGCTGGACAACATCAGCGTCATCGACCGCTCGCACTTGCCGGCGGGGGGACGCCTGGAACAAGCCGACGGGACCAGCTGGGTGGCCTTCTACGCGTTGGCCCTGCTGCAGATCGCGCGCGTGCTGGCCGAGCACGACGACGCGTGGACCGACATCGAGGTGAAGTTCATCGAGCACTTCGTCCTCATCGTCGACGCGATGCACTCTCAGGGGCTGTGGGACGAGGACGACGGCTTCTTCTACGACCTGTACCACGGAGCCGACGGCGTGCGGGTTCCGATCAGGGTGAGGTCGATTGTGGGGGTGCTGCCACTGCTCAGCGAGGTCGTCCTCGGCCCTGATCTGCTCGAGGTCATCGCGGCGCTGCGTAAGCGGTTCTCCGGCTTCCTTGGGTACGACGACGTCGCCGCGCCCGCGAACGGCCGCGGACGCGTCCTTCCGACCCCTGAGGGTGACGCGCTCGCTGTAGGAGTCATCCCACCGGGCGCCGTTCGTCGCGTCGTGGCGAGGGTGTTCGACGAGGACGAGTTCCTTTCGCCGTATGGGCTTCGGGCGTTGTCCCGGTACCACCTCCAGCACCCGTTGTCGGTAGACCTCGAGGGCTCGGTCGTGTCGGTGGACTACGAGCCGGCCGAGTCCCGCACCGGGATGTTCGGTGGCAACTCGAACTGGCGGGGACCGGTGTGGATGCCCGTCAACTACTTGGTGATTCGCAGTCTGCAGCGGTACGCGCGGTCCCTAGGCGAAGAGGCGCAGGTCGAGTACCCGACCGGCAGCGGCAACGTCGTCGGGCTCACAGTGTGTGCCGACGACATCAGGGACCGGCTCGTGTCGCTGTTCCTGAGGGGCCCCGACGGTCGGCGACCGTGTCACGGCTGGGTCGACCGGCTCCAGCACGACCCTCGATGGCGGGACAACGTCACCTTCTACGAGTACTTCCACGGAGACAACGGCGCCGGGCTCGGGGCCAGCCACCAAACGGGCTGGACCGGACTGGTCGCCGACTTGATCTGCCGGCCGGATCCCTTTGCGGGTGACCGGCGGCCGTGGGAGCTGTGAGCGAAGGCCTTCGGATCGCGTTCGGCCGGGGAGTGTGTGGTTCCCTGCCGGAGGCAGCTGCGCGCGAGTGGCTGGTGACCGACGGCGTGGGTGGATACGCGTGCGGCACGGTGGCGATGCTGCAGACGCGTCGTTACCACGGGCTCCTGATGGTCCCGACCGCGCCGGCCGGCGCCTCCCGGATGCTGGGGCTGTCCGCCCTCGACGCCGCCGTGGTCGTCGGCGATCGGAGAATTCGTCTATCCACGCACGAGTGGGCGGGTGGCGCCATAGACCCGCACGGATATCAGTACCTGGCAGGCTTCGACCTCGACGACGGCCTCCCGCGCTGGCGCTACGACCTCGGCGCGGTACAGGTCGAGGTCGAGCTCGCCATGGCATACGGCACCAGCGCGGTCGGCGTTGTGTACCGCTTGCTCGCGGGCGACGCACATCTGGAGGCGACGGCGCTGTGCACATGGCGTGACCAGCACGGTGAGCGGTTTGCGGCGGGGGAGCCTCGTGTCGAGATAACCCCTTCGGGATTCGTGTTCGAGTCGGCATACCGGGTCGACGGGCCGGGGTATCGGCCCGGTGGCGCCTGGTACGGAGGAGTCCATCATCGTGAGGAAGCCGCGAGGGGACTCGGCGCTGAGGAAGATCTCTGGGCGGCCGGGACGTTCAGCGGCAATCTCCGTCCTGGCGAGGCGCTGGCCATATCGGCGTCTGCACACCTGGGTCTCCCACCGCCGGACCCGGTCACACTCGTCGCCACTGCGCGGGCCCGTGCTCTGACGCTCACAGCGCGGTCTGGGGGCCCGAGGGACGACATTGACCGGATCCTCGTCACGGCCGCGGACCGATTTGTGGTTCAGACACCGACCGGGCCCACGGCGGTTGCCGGCTATCCCTGGTTCGGGGAGTGGTCGCGAGACCTGTTCACCTCCTACGAAGGCCTGTTCCTGTGCACCGGTCGCGCGGACGAAGGGCGTGGCGTCCTCACCAGAGCCGCTGGCACGGTGTCGGAAGGCATGCTGGCCAACACCGCCGACGTGGGAACACTCGAGTACAACACCGTCGACGCGACGCTCTGGTTCCTCCACGCGATTGGCCGCCATGTCACGCATACCGGCGATCTCGACCTGGCCGCTGAACTGGCTGACACTGTGGCCGCGATCCTCGCGGCTCATCGCGCGGGAACCAGGTTCGGTATCGCCGTCGATCCTGAGACCAGCTTGTTGCGCAGTGGCGCGACGGGGTGGGCCCTGACGTGGATGGACGCCCGCGTCGACGGACAGCCGGTCACTCCGCGAGCCGGCTTTCCCGTCGAGATTCAGGCGCTCTGGATAAACGCTCTGGCGACGTCCACGGACCTACTCCGGCGCGTCGGACGCCCCGTTGATGAGTGGCAGGCGTTGCACCGAAACGCGCTCTCCGGCTTCAGGCGGTCGTTCCCGGTCGGATCGACGGGACTGGCCGACGTGGTCGATCACGCCGGTGCCGCGTCCACGGAACTCCGTCCAAACCAGCTTCTGGCCGTCTCGCTCCCGAATGGTCCGGTGCGCAACCCAGACGAGATGCTGGCCGTCGTCCGCGCCTGTCAGGCGGATCTGTTGACATCAGTCGGGGTGCGGACACTTGCCCCATCGGATGCGGCCTATCTCGGTTGTCATCGGGGCAGTCCGGCCGACCGCGACCGCGCCTACCACCAAGGCACGGTTTGGCCGTGGCTGATCGGTCCCCATGCGGACGCCGTCCATCGAAGCGGGGAAGACCCGTCCGGTGTGTTGAGAGGGCTGGAGCTTCACCTGGGTGAATTCGGTCTGGGGTCGGTGTCGGAGACCCTCGACGCGGACGAGCCCCACGCCGCGACCGGGTGCCCTTTCCAAGCGTGGTCGGTCGCCGAGCTGATCCGGGCTCGATCGGCCGTCGATCCCGTTCCTCTGACGAGGTGACGCGTTAGGCGAGGGCCTTGGCCTTGAGAGTCTCGAACTCGGACTGCGTGATGGTTCCCGAGTCGAGCAAGCTCTTCGCGCTCGAGATCTGGTCGGCCGCCGAGGGGGAGGAGCCGGCAACCTCCTTGATGTACCGCTCCTGTGCGGCGCGCGCCTCCGAGAGATCCCTTGCCTCACGCTCTCCCATGATGCGGCCGCGCGCGATGATGTAGATCAACGCCCCAAGCCAGGGGAGGAGCACGAGAAGAACGACCCACCCGGCCTTGGCCCAGCCGCTGAGTGAGTCGTCCTGGAACAGGTGGATGACACAGCGCAACCACACCATCAGCGCACAGAGCCAGATGAAGAACCAGAAGCTCCACAGGAGTACTTCCCCGAAGCTGGTGGTCATTGCGTCCATCGTGATTCCTCTCGCCGTGCACCGCGCTTCGGTTTCAGCGCTCCGGCGCTGGACGCTAGTCCGGGCCTCGTTCCTGTGACCTCACCTGTCGCGGATGAGCCGATGCGCAACCTGCTGCGTGAGAGTCGGTCCCTGACCAAGGTGCGGGTCTCGATCGGGAATCGTCAAATGGCCGATTCGCCTTCGCCGCGCTACACCGCATCTGACTGAGAGGCTCCCTCCCATGGCGGAGTCGAACGGTTCCAGAGGACGCCCCAGCATGGGTAAGGGCCAGCCTGCCGACCCTGGGACCGCGGCTCCCACCAGCGTCGATCCCGTCGTCATCATCCGTTCCAAGCCGTACATCGCGGCGCTCGTTCTGGCAGCCATCGTAGGAATTCCTATCTCGGCCGTCGCTTACGGATTCCTCGCCCTGGTCGCGGCGATTCAGGAGTTCTTGTTCACCCGATGGCCGAGCCAGCTCTTCGGTGGGCCGCCACCGGCCTGGTGGCCGGTGCCCTTGCTGGTCCTGTCGGGGCTGCTGACCGCTTTGGCCATCCAGCTCCTTCCCGGCAGCGGCGGCCACTCACCGGCCTTCGGGTTCAACCCCGGTGGCGGACCGCCCGGCCGACGCGACATCCCCGGCGTCGCACTGGCCGCCCTGGCCACTCTCAGCCTGGGTGCCGTTCTCGGCCCTGAGGCGCCGTTGATTGCGATCGGGGGTGGACTGGGAGCGTTCGCGGTCCAGCTGGCGAAGCGGGACGCGCCACTGACCGCGGTGACGGTCATGGCGTCGGCGGGCAGTTTTGCCGCGGTGAGCACACTGCTGGGTTCCCCCGTCCTCGGGGCGTTCCTCATCATGGAGGCCGCCGGAATCGGTGGGGCCACCCTGAGCCTCGTCGCGCTTCCGGGTCTCGTGGCGTCGGGAATCGGGGCCCTCGTCTTCGTGGGGCTGGACAGGTGGACCGGGCTCGGGACGTTCTCGCTCGCTCTGCCGTCGGTCCCTCCAGGCGTGGCCCCAACGGTGGCCACGATGACCTGGGCCCTGGTCATGGGTGTGGTTGGCGCCCTCCTGGCGTGGTTGATCCGCTGGCTCGGACTGTGGCTGCGTGCCAGTGTCCACCGGCACAGAATCCTGGTGACTTCCGCTCTCGGCCTTCTCATCGGCTTGGTGGCCATGAGCTACGAGCTGGCGTCGGGCAGGAGCTTCACCGAGGTGCTCTTCTCCGGACAAGATGCACTGCCCGAGCTGGTGGAGCACGCGGCCGGTGCCTCAACGGGCGTGATGATCTTGCTCATCATCTGCAAGGGCCTTGCCTACGGAATGTCGCTCAGTGCCTTTCGTGGTGGCCCGGTCTTCCCGGCGATGTTCATCGGGGCAGCCTTGGGCATCGCCGTCAGTGGGCTCCCGGGAATGGACCTGGCGCCCGCCATCGGCATGGGCATCGGCGCGATGTGTTCGGCGATGCTGCGCCTGCCGTTGACGTCGACACTGCTCGCGGTCCTGCTGATGGGAGCCGACGGGGTGCTCGTGACTCCACAGGTCGTTGTGGCTGTGGCCGTGGCCTTCGTCGTCACCCACGTGCTTCCGGCACCGGGTCCGACGACGGTCCCGGCGGCGGAATAGACGACCTTCACGCTCACCCGGCGCCGGAGGGCTAGAGAGCATCTTGAACGGCTCGATGAAGGCGTTGTAGACAAGCCACACATCTCTGCCGTCGGGCGAGATGGCCGGTGCCGAGTAGTACCCGCGGTCGCCCGGTCGCTGGACACTCAACGCCGTGTCCCAAGCTGGTCCCGCCGTTCGTTGACGTGCTGAACATGAAGGTTGAGCCGCTCGGATCCGCCAGCGCCTTACTCATCGGCCGGCCGGGTCAACCGAGACGCCTGTGCTGGCCGGTTCGGCGGTCTCAAATTTGTAGCCGAGTCCTCGCACGGTAACGATGTACCGCGGATTTGCCGGGTCCGGTTCGATCTTGGCTCGAAGGCGCCTGACGTGGACGTCGAGCGTCTTGCTGTCGCCGATGTAGTCGTTGCCCCATACGCGATCAATCAACTGCCTCCGCGTCAGGACGCGACCGGCGTTGCGAAGGAGCATCTCGAGTAGCTCGAACTCTTTGAGCGGCAGCGGAATTCGCGTGCCCGCGACCCAAACGGTGTGCCGCTCGACATCCATGCGCACCGGTCCGCTCTGTAACGTCTTCTCGGGGACGTCGTCGAGGTCTGTGGAGCGGCGCAGCACCGCCTTGACCCGGGCGAGGAGCTCTCGGGACGAGTAGGGCTTGGTGACGTAGTCGTCCGCGCCGATCTCTAAGCCGACGACCTTGTCGATTTCGCTGTCCTTGGCCGTCAGCATGATCACCGGCAAGCTGGCGGACCGGAGCCGGAGCTGCCGGCAGACCTCGATACCCGAGAGCCCCGGCAGCATGAGGTCGAGGAGGACGAGGTCGGCACCGGTCGAGTCGAACTCCGCCAACCCGGCTGGTCCAGTGTCCGCGACCGCCACGTCGTACCCTTCCCGGCGTAGGAGGTAGGCCAGCGGGTCGGAGTATGACTCCTCGTCCTCGACGAGAAGGATTCGGCTCACCTTCGGCTCGGCTCCGGTGAGAGCCGCTCCGTCACGTCGCCGTCAAGGGCCTCGGGCCGGTCACCGCGGAGGT
>JBKPQA010000181.1:0-8977 GCA_046733835.1 Actinomycetota bacterium | reverse complement strand
CGGCCACGCCCTGAGCCACCGGAAGGGTCGCGGTGAGGTGGCACATCGTGTCGGGAGCCGGACGCAACGTCACCCGCCGTTGCGACTCGGCGATCCGCGCTCGTTCCACGACAGCGTGGGCGTCCACCCGGTAGACGACCGCGCGGACCTGACGACCAAGCTCCATGTCGCCCAGCCGGCCCCAGTCGCCGGCCAGTGCGGCGGCGAGCTCTGAGTCGACGACGCGCCGCTGCTCGCTGCTGAGAACCGCGGTCTCCCGAACCACGATCTCCGCCCGCCACTCCGACAGCTGGCCGGCCTCCATCGCGGCTAACACCGACGGCAGGTCGTGGACGAGGGTCTGCGCGGCGCGCACCAGGAGCGAGGCGCGGGAGGGTGACACGCGCCGGGCGAGGGCGACTTGAGCGACGACGCCGACCCGGTCCCGCTGCCGTTCCCGTCGTGATCCGCTAACCGTGTCCGAGCAGCTGATGTCGCCTTCATGACGCCGAGCTTCGTCACGCGCGGAGCGCCACGCGTGGAAGTCGCCGGCGTCTGCCGCCTCGCGGGCCTGGGCGCGCCATTCGGCAGCGACCGCCTCCTCTTCGGTGACGAAGGCGTCGGTCACGCGAGCCTGGACGGCTGCCAACGCGGCCTTGGCGCGTTCGATGGCGTCCAGTTGGTCAACCCTCTCGCCGTTGGGACGCCAGCCGTCCTCGACGTGCAGCAGCGCCGTGAACAGACCGTCCAGGTCGCTCATCGCATCGATGTGCGCTCCTTCGAACATGTGTTCGAATCTAGTGGCACCCTTCGTCCTCGCGCAAGAACCGAAAGAGCGAATGTGCATAACTGGCAATTCGATTCAGCAAGTGCGTTCCGGCTGCGCTACGGCTCTTGGTTAGCCAGGACGGCCCGACGGAGGAGGTACTGACGCTCCGGAAGGCTGAGCGTCCGCTGAGCGGCCACGCGGTACTCACCGGCCGCCTGCTCCGATCGTCCCAAAGCCAGGAGCAGGTGGCCGCGGACCGCGTGCACCCGGTGGTGGCCGGCCAACCGCGCGTCGGCGGCCGCGGTTTCCAGGAGGGCGAGCCCGGCGGGCAGACCCTGGACCTGAGCCAGGGCGACCGCCCGGTTCAGGGTGACCACAGGGTCGTCGGCGAGCCGGTCGAGAACCTCGTACAGGGCGAGAATCTGCGGCCAGTCGGTCTCTTCATGGGTCGCCGCCTCGGCATGCACCGCGTTGATGGCCGCCTGCAGCTGGTAACGCCCGGGCCGGTGCTGCTTCAGCGCCTCGGTGATGAGGGCGATGCCCTCGGCGATCGCCGCGCACGAGCGCGCCGTGAGCGCCGGACCGAGGATCGTGCTGGTGTTGCGGTGAAGGTGGTCATCGCTCCTCCTCAGAGCTCGGGTCTGGTGTGACCTTCAACCCTCTGTCGGAGCCATCCCCTGAAACCGGACACGACCGGCTGAGAAATCTTTCCAGGCGATGCCTACGTCGGCGCCGACCTCCGGAACACGAGGACGAGGGCACGCGCGGCGAGCACGAAGCCGAAGAAGAACAGCGTCGCCCCGAGGAACGTGTAGAGCCGGACGGTGGGGAGCATGTAGGGGCCTGTGTCCGAGACGAGCAGGAGAATGCCGCCGACCGCGCAAGCCGCAGCCAGGAGCGTCATGGTCAGCTGCTGGACGATGTCGGTCACGAAGGAGCGGTCCCGCTCGTCGGCGAGGACGCGGACACTGACGACCGACCGGCCGCGCTCGAAACCCTCGGTGATCGAGTTGATCCGGCGGGGCAGCCTATGCAGCAGTGGCAGCAGGGTGATCAGCTGGTCCTCCACCGCGGCCCGGACCTGCTGTGGCCCGAAGCGCCCGGAGAGGACAGCCCGGCCCTCCTCCCGCGCCGCGGTCACGAGGTCGACGTCAGGGCTCAGCGACCAAAGGGTGCCCTCGAGGGCGCCGAGGGCCCGCAGCGCCGCCGCGACCTGGGGCGGCACCGCGAAGTGGTGCCGGATGACAAGTGTGAACAACGCTTGGAACATCCCTGACCCGCCCGCGCTCGAACCGGCGAACCGCTGCAGCAGCTGCCCGAGCTCCCGCTCGAAGGCGCGGTCGTCGAGGGCCTCCGGGCGGTCGAGCAGGTCGAGCACGGCGTCGGTCGCGGCCACCGAGTCGCGCCGCTCGACGGAGTGAAGCAGCAGCCCGAGGGCGTCGCGGGAGCCGGAGTCGAGACGGCCGACGGCGCCGAGGTCCAGTAGGGCCAGCCGACCGGTCTCGTCGACAAGGACGTTGCCCTGGTGCAGGTCCGCGTGGAACACCCCAGTGACCATGACCTGCCGCAACACGGTGCGGAGCAGCCGGCGGGCCATGTCGGCTCGAAGCTGCAGGTCCATCGAGGCGAGCAACGGTGCGGCGCGCGAGACCGGCGTGCCAGTCATCCGTTCCATGACGATCAGGCGAGGGCTGCTCAGCTGGGGGTATGCGTGCGGCACGACGACCCCGTCCCGAGGATCGAGGTCGGCGTCGACGGCAGTGTGGTTCGCCACCTCGATGGTGTAGTCCAGCTCCTCGTCGAGACTTTCCGCGAACCCCTCAGCCAGGGAACGGATCCCGAGCCGCCGCCCCCACTCGGTCCGGCGCTGCAGCCACGTGCAGAGACGGATCACGATGTCGAGGTCGGCCGTCACCTGGGCTCGCGCCTCCGGGCGCTGCACTTTGAGGACCACCGACGTTCCGTCCAGGAGTACGCCGGTGTGGACCTGCGCGACCGAAGCGGCGGCCAGCGGCTTCTCGTCCACCGACGCGAACACCGCCGGAATCGGCCGGGCCAGCTCGGCCTCGACGACGGCTGCGACCGCCGGCCAGGCCGACGCCGGAACGTCGGACTGCAGCCGCGACAGCTCTCGAGCGAAGTCCGGCCCGATGAGGTCGGGTCGGGTGGCCAGCATCTGTCCGAGCTTGACGAAGGTGACGCCACCATCGGCCAGGGCACCTCGGAGTGACCGGGCCACGGTCGAGTCCGTTTCCCCGGGTGGGACGTGCGCCCGTCCGCGCAGGTACCCCCCGAGGCCGTGCTTTGTCGCGATGGTGAGGATCTGCGCGTACCGGCGGCTGCGGCGCCACCGCGCGGGCATCCCGCGCAGCCATGGGATGAGCCTGGGTAGCGACCCGGTCGGGACGATCGCCTCGAGAATGACGAGGATGGCCAGTCCGAAAGCGACCGCCCAGGCCAGGCCGAGAAGGAGGAGGAGCAGGGCCTGCAGGGTGTTGAGCTCGGCGGTGATGCTGGTCCCTTCGGACCGGATCACCGCGTCGATGCCGGGGATCTGGCTGATGAGCGAGACGATGCCGCCGAACATCCAGGCGACGATCAGGCTGACGACGATCGTCCGTGGCCAGCCGACCGGCACGCCGAGCAGCCGCCGTGAGATGAAGCCGAGGATGAGGGCGTTGACCAGCGCCGAGACGACGACGGCGAGCTCGTTCACGCCTCAACTGTGTCAGGCACTAGTGGTCGGCTGGCAGCATTCGCGCATGCCCGCCGTGCCGCTGCCGCACCCGTTCACGGGGCAGCTCTTCCCGTCTCCGGTCCCGCCCGGCACCGGCTGGCCCGGCGACCCGGCCACGTCGCATACCCCCGTCGCCGAGGACGCGGCGGACGTCCGGCGCCTTGCTGCGGACTCAGTCGACGTCGGCGAGCTCGACGCGCGCGTCTCGGTGTGCCGGGCCTGCCCACGACTTGTCGCCTGGCGCGAGAGCGTGGCCACCACCGGGATGCGGGCATCCTTCGCGAACCAGCCGTACTGGGGCCGACCGGGTCCCGGCTTCGGCGACCCCGCGGCACCCGTGCTACTCGTGGGCCTGGCGCCCGCAGCGAACGGCACGAACCGCACGGGCCGGATGTTCACCGGTGACCGGAGCGGGGACTGGCTCTACGCGGCACTCCACCGCACGGGGTACGCGAGTCAGCCCAGCAGCGTGGCCAGCGGCGACGGCCTGGTCCTCAGCGGTCTACGGATCGTCGCCTCGGTGCGGTGCGCGCCGCCGGCCAACAAACCAACGCCGGGGGAGCGGGAGATCTGCGGCCACTGGCTCGACCGCGACCTCGCGCTGGCCGCTCCCCGCCTTCGGTCGATCCTGGCTCTCGGCAGCATCGCCTGGGATACGACCCTCGCCGCCGCCCGGCGGAACGGCTGGGTCGTGCCGCGCCCGAAGCCGCAGTTCGGCCATGGCGCCGAAACGACCCTTGCCACTGATCGGGGACGGGAGGTCCGGCTCGTCGCGAGCTACCACGTCAGCCAGCAGAACACCTTCACCGGCAAGCTGACCGAGCCGATGCTCGACGAGGTGATCAGGCGGCTCTGATCCGGCGCCGGACGCATACAGTGGGCTCGCCCCCGTGGCCCAACCGGCAGAGGCAGGCGACTTAAAATCGCTGCAGTGCGAGTTCGAATCTCGTCGGGGGCACTCGGGCGTCACGACGCTACGCGCGGAGTCGCTCCCGCAGGCCGAGCCGCACGGTCGGCCACTCGGCGTCGATGACCGAGTAGACGACCACGTCACGCACGGTCCCGTCCTGCCAGAGGTCCTGGTTGCGCAGGACGCCGTCCTGTTTCGCGCCCAGCGCCTCGATGGCGCGGCGGGAGCGGCGGTTGTGCCAGTGGGTGCGGAACTCGACGGCGACGCAGTCGAGGACCTCGAAGGCGCGCGTCAGCAGCAGCAGCTTCGCCTCGGGATTGATCGCGCTGTGCTGCGCGCTGGCGGCCAGCCAGGTGGAGCCGATCTCCAGCCGCCGGTTGTCGGCGCGGACGTTCATATATGTCGTCATCCCGACCGCCCGACCAGTGCGCGCGTCGCGAACCGTCCACGGCACCATCGTCCCGGCCGCGTGCTCGGCGAGCCGGCGCCGGATCTCTGCCGCCATGCCCTCAGGAGGCGGGATTCGGGTCACCCAGAGGCGCCACAGCTCGCCGTCCCGGACCGCCTCGGCCAGCTCAGCCTCGTGGTCCGGGGTGAGGGGTTCGAGCAGGACGTGGTCGCCGCGCAGGGTCGGCGCCTCGAGGAAGGCCGAGGTCACGATTCGACCCTAGGCGTGACCCGGGAACTCTGCGGCCCTCTCGTTCGCCTTATCCTTGTACTGCGTTCCTGGGAATTCCATGAGAACGCCGCACCGACTTCTTGGAGGAGCACCATGGCGGGCAGCAACCCCGTGTTCTCGCAGGTCAACCGCCAGATCGAGCAAGGGTATGCCGGATTCGGCCAGCAGCAGCGGGCCGGCCAGTCGCCCCAGGACGCCTACAACCCGGGCGCGACGCAGGCCATGCAGGACAACATGACCAGCGACCAGCTGGAGCGGATGTACCAGGCGCCGCCGGCCGGACCGATCCAGACGGGGCGGGTGACGTTCGACGACGTCATCATGAAGTCGCTCGGGCTGTTCGTCCTGGTCGTCCTGGCCGCCGCCGGGTCCTGGTTCCTCACCAAGAGCAACCCGGGCCTGCTTACACCGATCTGGATCGTCGGCGCTCTGGGGGGCCTCGTCATCGGCCTCGTGATCGCCTTCAAGAAGACGATCAGCGTGCCGCTCATCGCCCTCTACTCGGTACTGCAGGGCGCCTTCCTCGGGGCGATCAGCCAGGTCATGGAGCGGCTGTACCCGGGCATTGTCATGACGGCGGTCGTCGCCACGATGTGCACCTTCGCGGGGATGTTCCTCGGCTACCGGTTCGGCATCATCAAGGTGTCCAGCCGCAGCCGGCGGATCTTCGGGATGATGATCATCGGCTACCTGCTGTACAGCCTGGTCAACGTCGTGGGCCTGATGTTCGGCTGGACCAGCGGCTGGGGCTTCAACAGCAGCGGCATGTTCGGCATCATCATCTCCCTCGTCGGGGTGGGCCTGGCCGCATACTCACTGGCCATCGACTTCGACGACATCCAGAACGCCGTGCGCGCCGGGCTGCCCGAGAAGTACTCGTGGATGCTGGCCTTCGGCATCATCGTCACGCTGGTCTGGCTGTACATCGAGATCCTTCGCCTCCTGGCCGTTCTCCGCGGCGACTGATTGTCGGCCGACCTCGAGCTACGGCGCGTGGTCGAGCGGTGGCGTTCGCTGCCGCTCGACCACGCGCTTTCTCGTATGCCTGCGGTCCAGGCGGTGGTGCAGGCGCTCGCTGACGCCGTGGCCGAGGTCGACGGCCGGCCTCGGGTTGCGGTGCCAGACCTCGGCCCGCGCGTGGTCATGGACCAGCTGACCGTGATGGTGTTCGACGCGGTTCAGGCCGGCCTCGACCCGAAGGCTGAGCTGGTGGAGTTGCGCCACAAACTCGCCCAGACGCGCGCTACCGAGGGCTAGTAGCGATGCCCGCGCAGGTCTAGCCTACGGTTTCGGACCGTCCGGACGGACGGCACGGGGGTCCACGGAGGAAGGTCGTTGCATGTTCAGATCAGCCCTGCTGGCCGGCGCGCTGGCTGTGGGTCTCGTGGTCGTACCGGCCGCGTCAGCCACAGCACAATCCGACACCGAGGTCACCGTCGGCAGTGACGATGCGTACTTCTCGCACAACAAGCAGAATGAGCCCGGTCTGGCGGTGAACCCCGTCAATCCCCAGGTTCTGGTGGCCGGTGCCAATGACAACATCGACATGGAACGCTGCAACGCCGGCGACCCGAAGACCTGTCCCTTCACGCCGGGTGTCGGCGTGAGTGGCGTGCAGTTCTCCCTCAACGGCGGAACCTCGTGGACGCAGCCGACCTACACGGGTTGGTCCGCCCGCAACGCCAGCTGCCGGCCGACACCGCCTGCGACTACACCGGGGTGCGTTCCCGCCGTCGGGGACATCGGGACGTTGCCCTGGTACCTCGAGGAGGGAATGGTCTCCAACGGCGACCCGGAGCTCGCCTTCGGTCCAGTGCCCGGCGCCGACGGAACCTTCTCCTGGAGCAACGGCCAGAGGCTCTACTACGCGAACATCGCGACACCATTCCCGGACAGCCCGGGCTTCTCAGGGCAAGCCGCGATCGCCGTCTCCCGAACGGACGACGTGGCCGCCGCCGCTGCTGGCAACCAGGACGCTTGGAAGCGGCCGGTCATCGTCACGAAGCAGAACACGGCACTGTTCAGCGACAAGGAGCAGATCTGGGCGGACAACGCGTCTTCCAGCCCCTACTTCGGCAACGTCTACGTGTGCAACGTCGGCTTCCGTGGGGTCGGCCAAGGCAATGCGGCTCCCGAGCCGGTGCTTTTCGCCCGCAGCACTGACGGCGGCGACACGTGGACCAAGCGGCAGCTGTCCGCTGCGACGAACAACGCCCAGACCGGCGGACGGCAAGGCTGTGCGATCCGCACGGACAGCGACGGCACCGTCTACGTCGTATGGGTCGGCTTCGAGAGGCGGGGGAACACGCCCGTCCCCGTCTTCTACCAGGCCCGATCGTCCAACGGCGGCCAGAACTTCGAGCGCCCACGAGTCATTCTGAACGTGGCTAACATCGGTCAGTTCGATCCCGCTCAGGGCCGGTTCACCATCGACGGCGTTGCCGGAGCGCGGACCGACACGTTCCCGAGCATCGACATCGCCAACGGTGCACCTACCGGCGCGGACGCGACCAACGAGATCGTCGTGACCTGGTCCGACGACCGCGCAGGAACGAACAACGAAAAGGCGTACCTGTCGCGGTCGACCAACAGGGGAGACTCCTACTCGGCCCCGGCAACGGTCTCGACCCCCGGTGACCGGGCGAACCAGCCGGCCGTCGCCATCGCGCCGGACGGTAGGGACGTGTACGTCACGTACAACGCCTACCTCGCGCCGTGGCAGTCCACTACGGCGGCGCCTCGGCCGATGCTCGGCGTTGTCAACTACGTCGCACCGAACAACGCGGTGACGCCGTTGCACCGGGGTGCGGTCGGTGACGCGCGCGGTTCCAGCGCCAACGGCCTCACCGCGGAGTTCCTCGGCGACTACAACTACACGGTGGCCACCCGTGACTCGGCGACCGGCGTGTGGAACGACGTTCGAAACGCGGCGGACTGCCCCGCGATCGACGCATACCGGCAGGCCTTCGTCGAAGACGTCCTCGCCGGGACGACCGCGCCGATCGTGGGCGACGAGAAGGAGGATCTGGAGCAAGCTGCGGAGCTGCCGAACACGCACTCCACCGCACTGCGGCCTGGCCCGAACAACCAGTGCCCTCAGGGCAGCACGTTCTCGTTCGGGAACACCGACATCTACTCGGTGACCGTCGCCGACCCCAGCTAGGTCTGGATCGACAGGAGCGGGTGCCCTCCCAGCCAGAGAGGGCACCCGCTGCCGTGTCGGTCAGCTGAGCCGCTCGTAGATGATCGCCATGCCCTGGCCGCCGCCGACGCACATGGTCTCGAGCCCGAGATGCGCGTCGCGCTCCTGCATCCCGTTCAGCAGGGTGGTGGTGATCCGGGCACCGGTCGAGCCGAACGGGTGGCCGAGCGCGATGGCGCCGCCGTGGACGTTGAGCTTGTCGTAGTCCATGCCCAGGGCGTCGGCGCTGGGCAGCACCTGGGCCGCGAAGGCCTCGTTGATCTCGTAGAGATCCATGTCTCCAATGGTCATGCCTGCGCGGGCCAGGGCCTGCTTGGACGCCTCGATCGGCCCGAGCCCCATGATCTCGGGTGAGAGTGCAGAGACCCCGGTCGCGACGACGCGGGCGAGCGGCGTGAGCCCGAGCTCGGCGGCGCGGGTGTCGCTCATGACGACAACTGCGGCGGCGCCGTCGTTGAGCGGACAGCAGTTACCGGCGGTGATGGTGCCGTTTTCGCGGAAAACCGGGTTGAGCGCCTGGACGCCCTCTAAAGTGACGCCCGGCCGCGGGCCGTCGTCGGTCGTGACCACTCGGCCGTCCGGCATCGTCACCGGCGTGATCTCACGTTCGAAGAAGCCGTTGGCGATGGCCTTCTCTGCGCGGTTCTGGCTGGTGACGCCCCACTCGTCCTGGCGCTCGCGGGAGATGCCGAGAGACGTCG
>JBKPQA010000180.1:0-7866 GCA_046733835.1 Actinomycetota bacterium | reverse complement strand
CACAGGCGCGTTCCTCGACGAGTGGAGGCGTTACTTCCCCGGCCGCTGAGCGACGTGAGGCGGACGAGGTTGCGTCTGGGGCGAAAAGGCGGAAATGTGCGGGCCTGGCGCTGCCCACGTCAGGCAATCCCGCACGCCGAATTACCCCCCGACACGGGAAGCCCTCACCCGATACCCCAGCTCTCACCCGACACCCCTGGAGTGACATGACACCCCGACCCCTTCGCTCGATCGCCGATGCCGAGACCACCCGCCGTCAGCTGCTCGCCATCGCCACGGTCGGAGGAGCCGGCGTGGTGGGCGTGACCGCCGCCGGGCCGGCTGCGGCGGCCGGCGCCGCTGGCAACCCGCGCGGCACCCATGACTACACACTGACCGTGCTCGGGACCACCGACCTCCACGGCAACGTCTACAACTGGGACTACTTCAAGAACGCCGAGTACGACGACAGCCAGCACCGCGACATCGGCGTCGCCAAGGCGGCCACCCTCATCAAGGCGGTCCGCGCGGAGGTCGGCGCTGAGAACACCATCACGCTCGACGCCGGCGACACCATCCAGGGCACCCCGCTCGCGTACTACTACGCCAAGATCGAGCCGATCACCAACGGCACCCGACACCCCATGGCCGACGCGATGAACTCGATCGGCTATGACGCCGCCGCGCTCGGCAACCACGAGTTCAACTATGGGCTCGACCTGCTGCGCGCCTTCCAGTCCCAGTGCAACCACCCGCTGCTCAGCGCCAACACCGTGGACTGGACCTCTGGCGCCCCGCTCTTTCCGCCCTACGTCATCAAGACCATCAAGATCAACGGCCAGAAACCGCTGCGCGTCGGCATCCTTGGGCTGGTCACGCCCGGCGTCGCCATCTGGGACAAGGCCAACGTCGAGGGCAAGGCCAAGTTCCCCGGCATCGTCGAGCAGGCCAAGGTCTACGTTCCCCGGCTGAAGGCCGCCGGTGCCGACGTCGTCGTGGTGTCCTGCCACTCAGGCCCGGTCACCTCCTCGTCGTACGGCAACGCCCTGCCGTATCCCGAGAACGCCAGCCGGCTCCTGGCCGAAGAGGTCGCCGACATCGACGCCATCCTCGTCGGCCACGCCCACATCGACTTCAACCAGCTGATCGCCAACAAGGTCACCGGTAAGAAGGTGCTCCTCGTCGAGCCGCTCTACTGGGGTATGCGGGTGGCTCGGATGGACATCCCGCTCACCAAGGTCAAGGGCCAGTGGGTCGTCGACGACTCCGCCCTCGTCGGGACGGTCTACAACGCCAACACCGTGCCCGAGGACGCCGCCATCGCCGCTCTCATCCGCCCTGCTCACGACAAGGTGCTCGGCTACGTCAACAGCGTCATCGGCACCTCGCTGCAGCCGATGTCCGCCGCGACGTCCCGCTACGAGGACACCGCCGCGATCGACTTCATCAACTACGTCCAGGCCGACGCGGTGAAGAAGGTGCTGGCCGGCACCGCCGACGCCAGCCTGCCAGTCCTGTCCATCGCGGCGCCGTTCAACCGGGCGGCGGCCATCCCCGCGGGCAACGTGACGGTTCGCGACGTGGCGGGGCTGTATATCTACGACAACACCCTGCTCGCCATCCGCTTCACCGGCGCGCAAGTCAAGGCCTACCTCGAATACTCGGCGCGCTACTTCAAGCAGGTGAGCAGCGCGGGACCGTTCCCCGCCGACGCCGTCACGAATGCGGTCACGGACACGGCGCCGAACGGCACGCCCGACTACAACTACGACATCGTCGGCGGGCTCGATGCCGCGCTCACCTACGACATCGATATTGCCCAGCCCGTCGGCTCGAGGATCAAGAACCTCTCGTATGCGGGTGCTCCAGTCACCGCCGACCAGGCCTTCGTCGTCGCTATCAACAACTACCGGCAGTCCGGTGGCGGTAACTTCCCGGGCGTGACGACCGCGCCGGTCCTCTACAACGCGCAGGTCGAGATCCGGCAGCTGCTCATCGACTGGGTGACGGCCAACAAGGTGATCGACGCCTCCACGTTCTCCACGCTGGACTGGAAGCTCGTCGCGAACGGCCAGCCCGTGGTGATCACCGGCTGACGCAAGGACGGTCCGACAGCGGATCGACGACCAGCCACCAGCGCTGCGACTCAGTCACGGGGCTGCGCCAACCGCGCCTCCAGTGCGGCGAACCGGTCGTCGATCCGCTGCTCGATCCTCTGCACGGCCGCCTCGAGCTCCCCGGCGTTCGCGTTCTGCTCCTCCCGTTTCAGCGCCACGTCAAAGGCTCCGCCCGGCCGCAGCGTCGCGTACTGGACCTCGGAGGAGTGGTCAGCACCCATGCGGTGCAGGACGGTGCGCAGCTCCGTGTCGCGAATGCCCACCCGCCTCAGCTGATCGGGCTTCACCTGTCCGTCCTCGACGAGCGTCACCTCCTGGCCATCGAGGATGCGCTCGGAATGCTTGATGCGGAAAGCGATTCGGTCGAGGACGTAGTCGAACACCACGAGGACGGTCGCGCCGAGCGCCGCCCCGACCACCGAGTTGTCGTCCCCGATGATGGCGTTCTGCACGACGTTGGACAGCAGCAGCACCACCACGAGATCGCCGAGGTTGAGCTGCGCGAGGATCCGCTGTCCGAAGAGTCGGATGAGGACCGCGATGATCAGGTAGACGACAACGGTCCGGATGATCTTCTCGACAGGGGGCACCTGGAAGAGGAACATGTCGGACCAGATCGAGTCGGCGGCAAGGGTTCGCATGGCCCGAACCTAGGCCCGGCGCTCAGCGCATTTCGCGGTCCTCGAAGACCGTCGGCAGCGCGACGTCGCCACGCTGCAGCCGCAGCGCGCCGGCCGGGAGCTCGGCTCGCGACGCGGCGTGTCGCTCACGGGCCGCGGCCAGGTCGGGCGGCGCCAGCAGGTCGCCATCTCGGACGAGGTCGACCATGAGTGGACGGTCGTCGCCGTCGTCCGTGGGACGTTCCTCGATGCCGACCACCTCGGCCTCGGCGATCCCGTCGGTAGTGAGCCGGCGCAGCGCCCACTTGCGTCCGCCCACCGACGTCTTCGACACGCTCCGCTTCTCCACCGGCCGCATCACGCCGTCGTCGTCCGACCGGGAGACCAGCTTGTAGACCATGCTGGCCGTCGGCGCGCCGGAGCCCGTCACCAGCTGGGTCCCGATTCCGTACGCGTCGACCGGCGCGGACGCCAGCGCGGCGATCGCATACTCGTCGAGGTCGGACGTCACGACGATTCGCGTCTCCGTGGCCCCGAGCGAGTCGAGCAGCTCGCGAACCTCCCGGGCCTGCTCCACAAGGTCGCCGGAGTCCAGCCGCACGGCGCCCAACGAGGGGCCGGCCACCTTGACCGCCGTCCGCACGCCTTCCATGACGTCGTAGGTGTCCACGAGCAGGGTAGTGCCGCTCCCGAGGCTGTCGACCTGGGCCGCGAACGCCTCCTGCTCCGAGTCGTGGACCAGCGTGAAGGCGTGGGCAGCGGTGCCGGCCGTGGGCACGCCGTAGCGGCGGCCGGCTTCGAGGTTGCTCGTCGTCGCGAACCCCGCGATGTATGCGGCGCGTGCCGCTGCCACCGCGGCCTCCTCGTGCGTTCGGCGAGACCCCATCTCGATGCACGGCCGGTCACCGGCCGCCGAAGTCATCCGGGACGCAGCCGAGGCAATGGCGGTGTCGTGGTTGAAGATCGACAGCACGAGCGTCTCGAGGACGACGGCCTCGGCGAACGAGGACTCGACCACGAGCACCGGTGAGCCGGGGAAGTAGACCTCGCCCTCCGCATACCCGCTGACCTCACCGGAGAAGCGGTAGCCGGCCAGCCAGTCGCAGGTCACGTCGTCGACGACCCGGCGCCGCCGCAGGTCGTCGATCTCGCCGTCCCCGAACCGAAACCGTTGCAGCGCCTCGAGGAAGCGGCCCGTTCCGGCCACCACGCCGTAGCGCCGGCCCTCGGGCAGGCGTCGGGCGAACGCCTCGAAGACGCACCGACGGGAAGCCGCGCCACTGCGAAGGGCGGCCTCGACCATGGTGAGCTCGTAGTGGTCGGTGAGCAGCGCGGTTCTTGATGGGGCCGTACTGGTCACGGTCGACAGCCTATGGTGGAGGCCGTGGGGATGACCGCTTCCATCGCGCCGGTTGAGGAGCGGAGCGCCGAGACCGTCGAGGAGCTCGAGGTCGACGTCCCGTGGATCACCTTGGTGTGGAACGACCCGGTCAACCTCATGTCGTATGTGACCTACGTCTTCGAGACCTACTTCGGATATCCGCGCCCCAAAGCCGAGAAGCTCATGCTGGACGTGCACACCAAGGGCAAGGCCGTGGTCGCCCACGGCACTCGCGAGGAGATGGAGCGGGACACCGAGGCGATGCACGGGTACGGGCTCTGGGCGACGTTCGAGAAGGACGCCTGAGCGTGGCCCGAGCCTTTCGGCGCAAGGGGGACCGCTTCGTCGCCAAGTTCGACGAAATGGAGCGCGGCGTCGTCGCCGGGCTCATGGAGCAGACCCGGGAGATCGTCGCTCCGCTGGATGTCGGTGACCGGCCCGAGACCGGCGACGCCTTCGAGGATCTCGTTGCCGGACTGGGGGTTTCGGTCGCCGGCGAAGACCAGGAGGTCGTTCCCGAGCCAGATCCGGTCGAGCGCGACCCGGCCCTCGAGCGGCTGCTGCCGACCGCGCACCGCGGCGACGAGCAGGTGGCGGCTGAGTTCCGGCGGCTCACCGAGCACGACCTGCGTGACCGCAAGGCCACCAATCTGGCCACGGCGATCGCGGCCCTTCGGGATGCGTCCGGTGACCGCCTGGAGCTGACCCGGGACCAGGCGGAGGCGGTGCTCGTCGCGCTTACCGACACGCGGCTGGTCCTCGGCGAGCGGCTGGGGCTGAGGACCGACGAGGACGCCCTGGCCCTCGACGAGCGCATCTCCGCTCTCGACCCGGACGATCCGGCCGTCTATGCCGCGTCGTTCTACGACTTCCTCACGTGGATGCAGGAGTCGCTGACCACAGCGATGCTCGGCCGCGGGCTGTTCGGCTGAGACGATGTTGGTCGAACCCCAGGAGCTCCTCGCCGGCACGGTCCTCGGCATCGTGCGGCAGCACTGGGACGCCGGGGCGATGTCATGCGCCTACGTGCCGTGCGGCGCCGGCGCCCATCACTGGGTCGCTAGTGGCCGGCACCAGCCCCGCTGGTTCGTGACGGCCGACGACGTCAGCGCGCAGGGCCGGCTCGAGGAGCTGCTCGACACGTATGCGGCGGCGCGGGAGCTCGCCGAGCGCGGCCATCACGTGGTGGTTCCCGCAGTGTCCCCCCAAGGCAGCGGGCACGGCGTGGGATTGGTGGTGGGCGCATACCTCGTGACGGTGACGACGTACCTGGAGGGCGAGCCGGGGCCGGGCGCCTACGCGGACGACAACCAGCGCGCCCTGATCGCCGGAGCGCTCGGAGCGCTGCACACCGAGCGGCCTCCGGCTCGCGCCCGGTCCTGGGTCCCCGGGCCGCCGCTGCGAGGGGAGATGAGTGCTCTGCTCCACCGGCTGGACCAACCGTGGACCTCCGGCCCGTTCGGCGAGTCCGTCCGCACGGCGCTGCAGCGCAGTGGACCAGAGCTGGAACGCCTGTACCGGAGGTTCGACGAGCTGGCCGCGCGCGCGCTCGCGGCCCGCGACCATTGGGTGCCCACGCACGGTGAGCCGCATACGCGTAATGTCCTCTGGCGGCTCGGCGGCCCGGTGCTGGTCGACTGGGAGTCCTTGCGAATCGCGCCCCGGGAGCGCGACCTGCGCACGGTGCTGCGAGACGCGGATGGTGCCGAGCCGTTGTCCGCCTACGTCGCGCACGGCGGGACCGCCGACCTCGACGAGCACATGGTCGAGCTGTTCGACCTCGAGTGGTGGCTGTGGAACATGGCGATCTTCGCAACCCGGTTCGCGCGTCCGCACGACGGCGACGAGGACGACGAACGGTTCCACGCCGTGTTCATCGAGGAGGTCGTGCCGGCGGTCGAGGGTGCTGTGACCAAGCAGACGGCGGGCTGATTCGGCCCCCTCACACACGCATACCTATCCTTCAGGGGTGACGGACGCCCCGATCGGAATCTTCGACTCCGGGTTCGGCGGCCTCACCGTCGCCCGGGCGGTGCTCGACCAGCTGCCGCACGAGGCGGTCGTTTACTTCGGTGACACGGCGCGCGCGCCCTATGGTCCACGACCGATCGCCGAGACGCGCCAGTACGCGCTGGAGTGCCTCGACCGGCTGGTCGACCACGGCGTCAAGGTCCTCGTGATCGCCTGCAACACCGCGAGCGCTGCCGTCCTCCACGACGCGCGGGAGCGCTACGACCTGCCAGTCATCGAGGTCATCCGGCCGGCAGTCCGGCGCGCCGCCGCCGCCACTCGCAACCGCCGGGTCGGCGTGATCTCCACACTCGGCACCCACCAGTCCCAGGCGTACGTCGATGCGTTCGCCGCGGCCCCGCACATCGAGGTGGTGAGCCAGCCGTGTCCGCGCTTCGTCGAGTTCGTCGAGGCCGGGGTTACCGGCGGCAAGGAGCTGCTCGACGTGGCCCGCGAGTACCTGGAGCCGGTCGCGGACCAGGGCGTTGACACCGTGGTCCTCGGATGTACCCACTACCCGCTGCTGACCGGTGTCATCTCCTACGTCATGGGCGACGGCGTCACGCTCGTCTCGTCCGCGGAGGAGACCGCCAAGGACGTCTACCGCGTGCTCGCCGACGGCGAGCTCCTGCGTCCGGATGACCTGCCGCCGCCGACGCTGGCGTTCAGCACGACGGGCGATCCGGAGGAGTTCCGTGGACTGGCGCGCCGGTTCCTCGGCCCTGAGGTCGAGACGGTCTTCGGCAACCTGTCCGCGATCCCGCTGGCGGCGTCGTGAGGGTGACCATTGTCGGGTGCTCGGGCTCGTTCGCCGGACCGAGGTCGCCCGCCTCCTGCTACCTGGTCCAGGCCGAGTATCAGGGCCGTACCTGGAACGTCGCCCTCGACATCGGGGCCGGCGCCCTCGGCACGTTGCAGCAGCACATCGACCCGCGTCATCTCGACGCCATCTTCCTCAGCCATCTTCATCCCGACCACTGCATCGACCTCTGTGGGCTCTACGTCGTGCAGCGCTACCACCCGGAGGGTCAGTGCGCCCCGCTCGTGGTCTATGGGCCGACCGGCACCCAGAAGCGGATGAGCGAGGCCTACGGGCTCGACGACGTACACGCGATGGACACCGAGTTCGACTACCGCGAGCACGTCGACCGCCAGCCGGTGACGATCGGACCGTTCACGATCACTCCGTATGCGGTGTGTCACCCCATCGAGGCCTACGGCCTGCGAGTGGAAGCCGACGGGGTGGCCCTGGCCTACACCGGAGACACCGACGAGTGCGATGCCCTGCTGCCACTGATGTCGGGGGCTTCGCTCGTCCTGGCGGACTCCGCGTTCGTCGAAGGCCGCGACACCATCACAGGCATCCACATGAACGGGCGTCAATGCGCGCAGGTCGCGACGCGAGCGGGGGGAGTGGATCGGCTCATGCTCACGCACATCCCGGCGTGGAACGACCGCGAGCAGTGCCGCGGCCAGGCGGCGGAGTACTGGGACGGGACGGTCGAGCTGGCCGAGCCGGGTGCCGTCTACCGTCTGTGAGGCCCGTTGTGAGGGAGCCGTCAGGTGAGAGCCGGCGCTCTTGCCCGGCGACCGACGTAGCCTGATGGCGTGATTAGCCTTGCGGCCATGACCGACTCCACCACACCGTCGGGGGCTCCGCTGGCGCGCCACGACGGCCGGGCTCCCGACCAGACGCGCGAGGTCCGGATCACGCGGAACTGGCTCGACCACGCCGAGGGCAGTGTGCTCGTGGAGTTCG
>JBKPQA010000179.1:0-3390 GCA_046733835.1 Actinomycetota bacterium | reverse complement strand
GGCCGTCGTCACGTTTCCATCCCCGTCGAGACCGATGTCCCAGACGAACGCCGACCGCAGCTTCCCTTCGAGCAGACTGGCGGCGTCCTCACCAATCACGTTCGGATGTAACGGAGCTCGCTCGTCTGGGGCATAGACGGTCTCGACGCGGCGGTGCGTCTCGAGGTCGAGCGAACCACCTGGGGCCACGTACGCGGGGACGTCGGTAATCGCGTACCGGACCCGGTACCCGTTCCGGGACCGCTGGAGGTAGAGCGCCTGGTCGAGGTCCGTAGAACCGGCCGGGTCAATAGTGACGAACGGGACGTCGCTCTCGTCGCGGTCCGGCATCGCGGCATCTCGGGCGGCCCGCTCGGCCTCCGCCTCGACCTCGGCCGGGAACCCGCCCGGCACGTCCAGCTCGGCCCGGATGGCCGCGAACCGCGACAGCAGAGCGGCGCGGTCGACCTCGGTATGCGTCGGCACCGGTGTCGTGGTCCGGAACCGAATCTCGCGCTGCGGCATGGCCGTCACCCTAAAACCAGCCGCCGGATACCCTCGCAGCACCGGTTCCGCCGACGAGTTGTAGGAGGCGCGATGGCCCTACTGCCCGACCGGGCCACTGTGCGGCGACGGTTCATGGCGGAGTGGCCGCAGATCGTGCGCATCGTCATCGCGGGCGTCGTCAGCTGGGAAGTTTGCAAGCTGATCGACACGAGCTCGGTACCGATCTTCGCCGTCGTGGCGCCTCTCGTGGCGATGCGGGACCAGCCGTTCTCGGCGCTGAACGTCTCGTTCGACCGGATCGCCGGCGTCATCGTGGGCGTCCTCCTGGGACTCGCTGTGGTCAACCTCGTGGGCATGAACGTGCTGTCGGTCGCGCTGGTCCTCGGCGTCGGCCTGCTCATCGGCGTGGTTCTTCGCGTGGGCGCTGTGCTCAACATCCAGGTCTCGCTCACCGGCCTGCTGGTCTTCACGAGCATTGACCCGAACACGTACGGGTTCACCCGGCTGTGGGAGACCCTCATCGGGGCCGCGGTGACAGTTTTGCTCTCGCCGTTCCTGCTTCCACCGGATGCGGCCAAGCAATACCGAGCCGAACTCCGCAACGTTTCCACTCGGCTGGGCGAGCACACGGCGCAGGCGGCGGTCCTCGTCGCGGAGGGGGGCCGCAACCACGAGGTCATCCTCGGCCTGATGACCGAGGTCCGAAAGACGCACGACAGTGCGAACCTGTTGCCGACCCACCTGGAGTCGGCCCGCAAGGCGGTGCGGAACAACCCGTTGCGGCGCCGCAAGATCGGAGAGCTTGACGCGCTCGTCGAGGTGACCGGCACGGTCGTGGAGACGGCGCACTGGCTTCGGTTCCTCGTCGAAGAGCTTGTCGATCTCTCGGGGCGCCGAGACGTGGATCCCCTGTGGGCGACCAGCGGTCCCTGGGTAGCACGGGTGCTGGACCCGGTGGCCACGGTGATCGACGCGACCCTCGTCAGCGAGGCGACGGACACTGGGGAGAAGCTCACGATGGCCGAAGCCACCACGGCACTGGCGGAGTGGCGTCGAGTCGACCACCATCCGATTGCCGTCATCCTGCGTCGGTCCTGCTTCCGGCTGGTTCGATCCGTCGGGCGGCTGGTCGGTGAGGAGATTGCCGTGCCGCCTGGTGGACCCACGCACGTCGATGACGTCGTCGACCCGACCTTTCACGGCACGTCCAGTTCGCCGCCCTAGCGTTTGTCAGGCGTAACTGGGCGATCACCGAGTGGACTGCCGGCCGGGTCCTCGGACCGGGTGGGCCGCGTCAGCCCAACTGTTCAAGAGCGGTGACGACGTCCTCGACCAGGTCGAGCGGGTCCTCCAGGCCGACGGAGATGCGGATCGTCCCGTCGGTGATCCCGACGGCGGCACGCGCCTCGGGGGTGAGCCGGCGGTGTGTCGTCGTGGCGGGATGCGTGACGAGCGACTTCGCGTCGCCGAGGTTGTTGGAGATGTCGACGATCTCGAGGGCGTTCATGACCCGGAAGGCGTCCTCCTTGCCGCCGTCGAGAACGAAGGTCACCACACTCCCGCCGCCGGACATCTGGCGCTTCGCGAGGTCGTGCTGTGGGTGGCTGGGCAGCCACGGGTGCAGGACCTTGGTGACTCGCGGGTGTGACTCGAGGGCGGTGGCGAGCGCCAGCGAGTTCTCGTGCTGGCGGTGCACTCGTAGCGACATGGTCTCCAGCCCCTTGACGAGGGTCCAGGCGTTGAACGGCGACATCGCCGGACCGGTGTGGCGCATGAGGTTCTTGACCGGCCCCTCGACGAATTCTTGCGTCCCGAGTACTGCGCCGCCGAGGACCCGGCCCTGGCCGTCGATGTGCTTGGTGGCGGAGTAGACGACCACGTCGGCGCCCAGCTCGAACGGACGGGAGAACACCGGTGTGCCGAAGACGTTGTCAACGACGACCTTCGCCCCTGCCGAGTGCGCGAGGTCGACGACCGCACGGACGTCGACCAGCTCCTGCATGGGATTGCTCGGCGTCTCGAAGAACACCGCCGTCGTTGGGACGCTCAGCGCCGACTTCCACTGGTCGATGTCGGGTCCGTCGACGAGGAGAGTCTCCACACCGAACCGGGGCAGGATCTCGTCGACGATGACGAAGCACGAGCCAAATAGGGCCCGCGAGCTCACCAGCCGATCGCCCTGGCCGCACAGGGCCGCGAGGGCGACCCACACGGCCGCCATCCCGCTGGCCGTGGCGAAGCAGGCCTCGGCGCCGTCGACGAGCCGCATCCGGTCCTCGAACATCCGGACGGTCGGGTTGCCGTAGCGCGAGTAGATGAACTTGTCGATCTCGTCCTTGAACGCCGCCTCCGCCTGCTCGGCGCTGTCGTAGACGAACCCGCTCGTGACGAACAGCGCCTCAGCGGTCTCGTCGAAGTCGCTGCGCGCCAGCCCGCCCCGGACGGCGATGGTGTCGGGCCGGAGTTCTCGCATACCGGGGAGGATAGAGCGGCGTTTCTCAGGTGAGATGCGACGTCCGGTTGACGAACGGGATCGACATCCGACCGTCCGGCCACATCTCGACAGCGGTCAGTGACGCCGGGTCGGTCGACAAGGCCCAGAACCGCTCGTTGTCAATGCCCAGGACCCGGGCCAGGACGACGAGGATCGGCTTGCGGCTGGTGACAACCACGGTCGTGTCGCCGGCGCTGATCGCCTTGTCGTATGCGCGCAGCACGCGAGCTTCGAGCTCCACCAACGATTCTCCGCCCGGGCGGCGGTAGTCGGGGTCACGCCACAGCCGCATCAGGTCGTCGGCCTGCTGCTCGGCCAGCTCGGTGAACACGGCACCGTCCCAGTCGCCGAAGGACTGCTCGTCCCAGTCCTCGTCCAGGACCGGTTCGACGCCGAGGACGTCGGCGATC
>JBKPQA010000178.1:0-7848 GCA_046733835.1 Actinomycetota bacterium | reverse complement strand
GCGTTCGGAGCCATGACCCCGACCGGGCCGGGCCGGGAGGTCGTCATCGGCGCCGACCACCGCGTGGCCGCGGTGCTCGGGACCCGCGGCACGACGCTCGGCACCGGCCAGATGTCGCTCCAGGCGACCGGTGACCGGGTTGGCGAGCTGGGCAGTGTCCGTGTCGGTGACCGCGTCGTCGTCACCGCCAGGTTGCGTGACGGCTCGGGTAGGCCGGTCCACACGGCGAAGGCGGAGACGATCGTCAATGGCGGTCCCCAGCTGGTGCGAGACGGCCGAGACGAGATCACCCAGGCTCGTGACGGCTTCGTCCACCCCGGGGATCCGAGCTTCGCTTATGGCTTCGTCGTCAAACGCAACCCGCGGACGTTTGCCGGCGTCGACGCTCAGGGCCGGACCGTGCTCGTCACCGTCGACGGCCGGACCACTGCGGACCTCGGACTCTCGATCCCGGAGACGGCCGATGTCGCGCGCTCGCTCGGGCTCGTCGACGCGATGAACCTCGACGGTGGTGGCTCGACGGCGATGGCCGTCAACGGGGCGCTGGTGACCCATCCCTCCGACGCCGCCGGAGAGCGTCCGGTCGGCGACGCGATCGTGGTAACGCCGGGTCATTGACCCGGCTCGCCGTACAGCCCTCTTTCGGGGAGGTCGGGCCGCGCGCGGCGTGAGCGCCGCGAGCGCGCCAAGAGCAGGTGCACCTCCGAGCTGTGGGGCAGGACGGAGTGGGTCCACTCCGGCCATCCCAGGCCCCACCGCTCCGCCTGGTGCCCGTGACTCGCCCCAGGCGCTGTTCGATCGGGCGGAGGAGCTGTCCAGGTCCGCCTGGTTTCGCAGCGTTTCCTAGCGCTGGCCCAGCGCGGACATCCCTGTCCGTGCCGCCATTACGGCCGCTCGGACATGGACCCCACCGGAGCGGCACCCTGACCTCGGCTAGCCGGCAACTCCCCCGCTCATGTCGTCGGGCGCTGGCCCGCCTTAATGAATCCACCCACAGATTGTCGATGCGTCCTTCCGCCCAGATAGGGGGTGGTCCGCGGCGCTGCCCATGCGTGATGTGATGCCGCCGATGTGCCGTCCCGAGCGGGTCTTCCGAGTGATAGTTGCCTCTCGCAACTGCCGCCGCCTCTGATCTCCCCCGGGGGTGACGTGCAGGCTTCGTCCTCTGCCGCCCGACCAGAGGGCGTGACGAATGCGTATGGGTGAGAGAGCCTGCCGCAGCGGGTCCTATGCTGCGGCTTGTGACGCGGACGAACCCGGTGATGCCTTCCCCGCTAACGACGTATTGATCCACCCCGGGATTTGTGGAGGTTGATGACCCGGAAGGATCGGCATCATGCCTGCACTACGCAAGTACCCCGAGGAGCTGAAGGAGCGTGCGACGCGGCTGGCGGTGGACGCTCGTCGTGATGCCTCGACCCGGCGCGCGGGGCGATCGCTCGGGTCGCCGGCCAGCTCGATATCCATCCTGAGGCGTTGCGGGGGTGGGTGCGGTGGGCCGAGGCGGCCTCGTCGAGCACGGGCCCGCCTTCGAGGTCCGGTGGGGCCAGGGGCGACGGTGAGGTCGAGCGGGTGAGCGACCGGCAGCGGATCCTCGAGCTCGAGGCCAGGAACCGGGAGCTGACGAGAGCGAACCTCATCCTTCGCCAGGCCGCGACTTTTTTCGGCGCGGAGCTCGACCGCCAACATCGCTGAAGGTGCGGTTCGTCGACGACCACCGCGACGAACACGGGGTCGAGCCGATCGTCGACGCGCTGCCAGGTACCTGCGCGGAGATCGCCCCCAGCACCTACTACGCCGCGAGGGCGCACCCGCCCTCGGCTCGTAGCGTCGCCGACGAGGTCACCCTGGCCAAGGTCAGGGCCGTCCACGCGGCGAACTACAGCGTCTATGGGGCGAGAAAGACCTGGCGCGCCTTGACCCGCCAGGATCACGTGGTGGCCCGCTGCAGCGTCGAGAGGGTGATGCGTACGAACGGGATTCACGGGATCAGGAAGGCCAAGAGCCCGCGCACCACGATCCCCGGACCGGTGGGGCCTCGACCCGAGGACCTGGTGCGGCGCTCGTTCACCGCGGCCGGTCCGAATCAGCTGTGGGTTGCTGACATCGCCTACATCCGCACGTTCTCCGGATGGGTTTATGCCGTGTCTGTGATGGACATGTACTCGCGTCGGATCGTGGGCTGGCAGGTCTCGACTAGCCTGCACACCACCCTCGCGCTGGACGCGTTGGAGATGGGTTTGTGGAACCGGGACCGCATCGACCAGCCGGGCGGATCTGGTTCGGCCGCAACGGATCTCATTCACCACAGCGACAGGGTCGTGCAATATCGAGCAGTGCGATACACCGAGCGTCTCGAGGACGCCGAGGTCGTCGCGTCCGTTGGCAGCAAAGGCGATTCGTACGACAACGCCGCCGCCGAGGCGTTCAACTCGACGTTCAAGTCCGAGCTGATCCGCAACCCTCACGTCCTCGCCGAGAACGGCCACTGGCGCAGCATCGACGACCTCGAGATCGCCGTCGCCGAATGGATCCACTGGTACAACACCACCCGACTGCACGGCAGCCTCAACGACATCGCACCCATCGAATACGAGAGCACCTACGGCGCTGACCACGCTCCGTCACGACCCGTCGAAGCAACACCCTGACAGCCTCCAGCAAACCCCGGGGTGGATCACTCCAACGCCCCGGCCGGGGCGGGCGGGAAGTGCGCGTCCTCAATCTTCGGGCTACCCGGGGTGGCCCGCCCGTGCCGGGCCACCTCGGTAGGTCGATCCGCTGCGATGTGCACGATGACCACCTGCTCGTCGGCACCGTGGCCGTGGACCCGCACCCACACGCTTTGACCGAGCAGCGGGCCGGGACCGAGTACTGCCCGTTCTCGAAGGAGACCATCGGCATGCTCGCCGGCACGGTTCGGGTGACCCCGTACGCGACCGTGTGCGGGTCCGCCGGGATCGGGTGCAGCCGGGCCTGCTCCTGCTCCAGCATCTCGTCCGGGACGCGGCGGGTGACCCGATGCTCGCGGGCGTTGACCTCCCGGCAGAACACCTCACAGGCCGCCTCCAGCTCCGCGAACGAGCCGTAGGCTTCCAGCAGGTTGCTGTCCTTGGGCACCAGGTCGGCCTTGGCGATCTTGACCGTGGACTCCGAGCCTCCCTTCGAGGCCGGCTCGGCCGGCTCACACGTGTGCACGGTCAGTCCGCAATGCCCTGAGAACGCCACGATTTGCGGGTTGCGGACCGGCATCCCGGCCACGTCCTCGACGATCACCGTCTTCTCGTTATCGGTCAGCAGGAATGTCGGTGCCCCGCCGAGGTGGCCCAATAAAGCTGTCACCGGGTTGACCGCGCGACAACGTCATGGTGGATCGTCCCGGCCCGGCAGCGGCAGAGGAGGACGCCCTCCGCTGCGCCCCGGAGGCCTCGAAGGCGCCGTCCTCGCTCGGCTTCGGCTGCGCGTGCCACTGTCGACGACGGGAACGCGTTGTCGATACCACGCGGACTGGGTGCGGACATTGCGGTCTCGCTTGCGCCGAGGTCTTGTGGATTGGCAGCCCGCGGTCCGTCGAGCAGCAATCACGAGCGGGTTGCTGGTCGCTGCGCACGCGTGGCCACGACCGCCCCCGGACGCAAGGCCAAAAGGTCCTCTTCAGCGACGGTGCCCTACGTCACGTGCCTCGCGCGGTGCTCACGACTGCCCGAACCCAGGCGACCCAGTCATCGATGCCCTCTTTTGTCCGTGCGCTGACCTTGAGCACAGCTGCGGTTGGGTTGACGGCGGCGAGGTTCCGCTCGAAGAGCGACAGGTCGACGTCGAGGTGCGGCAGCAGGTCCATCTTGTTCACGATGACGAGATCGACCGAGCGGAACATCACCGGATACTTCAGCGGCTTCTCCTCGCCCTCGGTTATCGCGGAGACCATAATCCGGTGATGCGCGCCGACATCGAACTCGGCCGGGCATACAAGGTTTCCGACGTTCTCGACGAAGAGCAGGTCGATCGCTTTGAGGTCGACTCGCGCGAGCGCGGAGGCGACCATGGGCGCATCGAGGTGGCACTCGCCGCCGAAGCCCTGCGACGTGTTGAGCAGCACGACCTGCGCGCCGTGGCCCGCCAACCGGTCGGCGTCAAGGCTCGTCTCGATATCGCCCACCACGACGCCGACGCGGACCTGACCGACGAGGGCGGCGAGGGTGTGCTCGAGAAGACTCGTCTTACCGGCTCCGGGCGAGGACATCACATTGACGGCAACGACCCCGCATGCGTCCAGCAGCTCGCGGTTCGCTACAGCACACCGGTCGTTTTCGCCGAAAATCCGCTCCAACACGTCGACCCGCTGGGGCGCTGTGCGGTAGCCGGACAGGTCGCCATGCTCCGTCGCGCGCGCATGCACCTGGCGCCCGTCGTCTACGTCGTCGTGCTCATGCGCTGTCCCGTCGTCGTGGAGGTGGAACCGGCCCATCGTCATGCCTCCACGAGGTCGAGAGAGGTGACCAGGAGCTCTTCGCCACCGGTGACAGTCACGTCGTCGCTTCCACACCGTGGACACAGCAGGAGGAGCTGGCCGGAGATGGTTGCCTCAGCGCCACACCCGCGGCACCAGAGGGTGACCGGGCGGTAGTCGACGTCGAGCCGAGAGCCCGCGAGGGGAGTCTCGTCACAGACGACGGTCCAGCAGAAGGTGAGGGTGTCCGGGACGACCTGGCGCAGCTTGCCCACGTGCAGGTGGACGACCGACACCGGCCGCCCCGCGGCGGCGCGGTCGACGATCTCGTAGATTGCGCCGCATACCGAGAGCTCATGCATCGCTATCCGCCTTCTCGCGCAGGGCTGGCATACGCGCCGCGTTGTCCGTCCCGGGCAGCGGCCACGTCTGGGTGATCGTCAAGCCGACGCGTTCCCCGGGCCGCCGTCGCGGCGGTCCGGGACAGCCGACGACCAGCCGGCCGCCCGGGACGTTGACGATGAGGTCGGTGTGCGGGCCGCGGTACCTCACCGCCTCAACGTGCCCGTGGATGTCACCGTCGAGGCGAACCCAGTCGGGACGCACCAGGACGGTGTCGCCTCCCACGTCGAGGAACGACGCCGGGCCGGTAAGGAGGGCGGTCTCGGCGTCCGCCGGCCGTTCATAGACCTCCTGCGGCGTGCCGACCTGGATCAGACGGCCGGACCGCAGTACCGCGACCCGGTCGGCGATGGCCAAAGCCTCTGCCGCGTTGTGGGTGGCGTAGAGGCTGGCTGCGCCGAGCAGCTCCCGCCGGCGGGCGATCTCCTCGAGGACCACAGAACGCAGGTGGGTGTCGAGGTGCGCGGTGGGTTCGTCGAAGAGGAACAGCTCGGGATCCCGAGCAAGGGCCCTGGCCAGGCCAACGCGCTGCTGCTCGCCCCCGGAGAGCTGGTCCGGGAACCGGTTCGCGAGCGTAGCGAGCCCGAGCCGTTCGAGGAGCGAGGATGCGGCGCCCTGTGCCGCGTCCTTCGGCGAACCTCCGCGGCGGATGGGGTAGGCGACGGTGTCCAGGACGGTGAGATGCGGCCAGAGCGCACCGCCCTGGAACACCAGTCCCACGCGCCGCCCCTCGGGCGGAACCCAGCGCCCCAGCCCAGCAACGACGCGGTCGCCGAGCACGACGGCACCGCCCTGGGGCTGGAGGAAGCCCGCCACCGTGTGCAACAACGTCGTCTTGCCGGAGCCGGATGTCCCCAGGAGGGCGATGACCTCTCCGGCGCCGACATCGAGCTCCACACCGACAAGGGCGGGGACCGTGCCGTGGCTGACGTGCAGTCCCTCGAGCCGCAGGGCGGTACCCGTCATGGCGCCCTCCGCACGGGTCGCACGCCTGCACTCATGCCTGCGGCGAGGTGGGTCCGCCCAATCTCGCTGGCACCGCGAGCCGCAAGGGCCGCACCGAGCAGAACGAGCGGAACCAGGGTCAACACGACCGCGAGAGCAGCGCTCCCGCCGACGTCGCCGAGCTGCTGTTGGTTGAGCACGACGACGGCGAAGGTCTGGGTGCCCGGCCCGTAGAGAATGCTGCTCATCGTGAGCTCGTGGGTGGCGAAGAGCATGACCAGAGCGGCCGCCGCGGCCAAGCCGCTCGACACGACCGGCGCCGTCACCGTCCTGAAAACGGTCACCGGACTAGCACCGCTGGCCCGGGCCGCCTGACCGAGCTCGGGCGGGATCCGGTCGGCACCGGAGGCCACCGGACGGTAGGCCAAGGCAGCGCACTTGCCCAGGTAAGCCACCAGAATGATGGCCGCGGACCCGCCGAGCCAGCGTCCGTAGCCGACGAGCAGGCCGACGGCCAGGGCTGTGCCGGGCACGGCAAAGCCGAGAGTCACCGTGGTGCCGAGCCGACGGCGGGCGTTGCCGCCCAGCCCGACGAGGAGCGCGGCAAGAACGGTCGCGAGGAGGGCGGCGAGCCCTGCGAGGGCCAACGTTCGCACGAGGGGCACGAAGGCGGGCCCGGTCAGAGCGGAGGTGTATGCCGCCAGGTCCCAGTTCGTCGGCATCGGCGGGAGCCCGGGCGCGCGAGTCAGCGATGTCGCCGCGAGTGCGGCGAAGGGAAGAACCACGGTCAGGGCGAGGTACGCCATGAGGGTCACCGAGACGAGACGAGTCGCGGGCCGGGCCCGGTGGCTGAAGGGCGTACCCGTCCCTCCGGTCCGCGTCAGGCCGGTGTCGATCCGTTCGAGCCCGCGGTCGGCTCCTCCGACGCAGAGGAGGACGAGCAGGACCATAACGAGCGCGACAACGCAGAGCCGACTGAACGCCTCAGGTGCGGCGGATAGCGAAAGCTGCTGGTAGGCCAGCGTCGCCAGGGTCTGATACCCCTCGCCCGAGCCGAGCACCTGGGGCACGGCGAAGCTGTTGACCACGCCGACAAGCACCACCGCTCCAGCGGCGAGCAGGGGTCGTCGCAACAACGGGAGGTCGACGCTGGTGAAGGTCTGCCAGGGCCCGGCTCCACTGGCGCGGGCTGCCCGTACAAGGTCGGGCTCTCGGCGGACCGCCAGGCCAGCGGTAACGATGAGCCATACCAGGGGAACGGCATCGACTACGAGCAGGAACGCGATGCCGGTCGGACCGTACAGACCTGGCAGGGTCATGCCGATGAGGTGGTCGGTTAAACCGCTCGGGCCGTAGGCCTGGGTCCAGCTCAGGGCCAGTGAGAACTGCGGGAGGAGCAGGGGCAACCCCACGGCACAGCGCCAGGACATCGAGCGCCGAAGGAGGCACCGGTCGAACGCCAGCGCCAGGGCTGTACCCCCGGCGAGCGCCAGGGCGGTGACAACGAGGGCCAACGTGACGGTATGCCACAACGCCCCCCTGACTTCTCGGGTGGTAAGCGTGTTCCACACCCCTGCGACGCCCCCGTCGGCGGCGCCACCCACGAGGGACGCCAGGGGCGCCAGCACGAGCGCGGCGACGAGAAGGGTCGCGCCAGCCACAACGAACGGTCTAACGCCTCGCCCACTTCGCCTCAGAGGAGTCATTGCACGAACACCGATCGATACTGCGCCAGGAGGTCCTGCTGATGGCCGAACAGGGCACTCCAGTCGGGGGAGACCGCCGTCGCGCCGGGAGGCTGCGCCGGACCGGCGATCCCGGGCACGATCGGCTGCCAGCCCGTCGCGACGATGCGCTGCTGCCCGTCGGTGCTGAGGACATACTCCAGAAAGTCCTTAGCCGAGGCAGGGTGCGTCGACCCCGCCGTCTGCGCAATGGGGCTGTAGAGCGCGATCGCCCCCGACGTCGGCCAGACGAGTTCGATCGGAGAGCCCTTGGCGACCGCTGCCCGCACCTCCGAGTCGAGCGTGATTCCGACTGAGAACGCTCCC
>JBKPQA010000177.1:0-9340 GCA_046733835.1 Actinomycetota bacterium | reverse complement strand
CGGCGAGGTTCTCCTCAAGGGAGTCGGGATCGCGGTGCTGTCGTCCGTGCTGCCGTACTCCCTCGAGCTCCTGGCCCTCCGCCGGATGAGCTCGCGGGTCTTCGGCATCCTGCTCAGTCTCGAACCGGCCGTGGCTGCGCTAGCCGGTTTCCTCGTGCTCCATCAGCGGCTCACCGGCCTGCAGATTCTCGGCATCGCGCTGGTCGTCGGTGCCAGCACGCTGGTCATGGGCACGTCACGCAGCCGCCCGAACCAAGACGACGGCCCCGCCGCGCTGACCGGCTGAGTCAGGGCGGGGACGGAGAACTCGACAGGCAGGGACCCTGCGATGGGCGCAAAACGGCCGGTCAACACGCCTCATGCCTGCCGAGTCGTCCGGCCCTGACGTCAGGAACCCGCGGCCGCCTCCTGAGACCGGTCGCGCGCCGTCTTCATCAGGCTGGCCACCGTCGTCACGCCGAGGATGAGAACAATGGCGCCCAGGGAGACGCTGATCGGGATCTCAGGGACCGGGATCGGCTCGCCGCCGTTGATGAACGGCAGGTTGTTCTCATGCAGCGCGTGGAGGATCAGCTTGACGCCGATGAAGGCGAGGAGCACCGACAGCCCGATGCTGAGGTAGACCAGCCGCTCCAGCAGACCGCCGATGAGGAAGTACAGCTGCCGCAGACCCATCAAGGCGAAGATGTTCGCGGTCAGGACGAGGTAGGGCTCCTTGGTCAGCCCGTAGATCGCGGGGATCGAGTCGAGGGCGAAGAGCAGGTCGGTCGTCCCGAGCGCGACGATGACGATGAACATGGGCGTGAGCATGCGTTTGCCGTCGATCCGGGTCGCGATCTTCGGTCCGTGGAACTCGGGCGTCACGGGGAACCGACGCTCGACCCACTTGAGGAACCGGTTCTCTTGGAACTCGTCGTCCTCGGTGGAGCCCTCCCGAGCCAGCTTGACCGCGGTGTAGATGAGGAACAGCCCGAAGACATAAAACACCGACGCGAACTCGTTGATCACCGCGGCGCCGAGCGCGATGAAGATGCCGCGCAGGATGATCGCGATGACAATCCCGATGACCAACGCCTCCTGCTGCAGCTTCTCCGGCACCAAGAACTTGCGCATGATGAGCAGGAAGACGAAGAGGTTGTCGATCGACAGCGAGTACTCGGTCAGCCACCCGGCGAAGAACTCGCCCGCGAACTGGCTGCCCGAGTGCAACCAGATCCACACGCCGAAGGCGATGGCCGCCCCGACATAGAAGGACAGTGCGATGGCGCACTCCTTCATCGACGGCACGTGCGGCCGCCGGGCGATGATGCCGACGTCGACGACGAGGAATACCACGAGCGCGCCGATGGTGATCCACCAGGTGAGTGATGAGACGTTCAAGGGTCAGGGCCTTCCGGTCACAAGCATGTGCAGGTAACCGGAGGTCTCTCCCGCCCCGTCCGGGCGCCGCCCGGACCGGACCGGTGCCCCGGGAGCCTCCCCGTAAAGAGACACACCGTGATGACGAGGCAACCGCTAGCGGGGATACTCCCCTCCGTCCGTCTCCATCGTGTCACATCCCGGTAACGCTGCCGAATCGGAGCTCACGGCCGGCGGCTCTTCGGCAGCTTCGCCACCACCAGGTCGTACGACGCGTCGACGGCGTCCCGCAGCTCGTCATCAGGAATGCCACCGTCGAGCCGCAGGCTGTTCCAGCCGGACCGGCCGATGTAGGCCATGACGCTCGCGTCCTCGGGGTACTGCCGCAGCCACTCGTCAGCCTCCTCGCGCTTGGCACCGCACTTCACGCCGACACTGGTAGCGCCGGTGAAGGCGAAGATCTTGTCGGCCACCTTCACCACCAGGTCGCCTTCCCACGGTTCGTCGGTCCAGGCGCCCGGCTTGGTCAGGCAGTATGCGACCAGCTCCTCGAGGGTCATTTCCTCCTCCTCGGTGTTTAGTCCGGTATGCGTCCGGCGCCGCTGAGCGTGGTCGCGCGCCCCTCGTCGAGTGGCTCCTCCACGATGGCTCGTCTCTCCGACGCATGGATCATCCGGTATGCGTCGGTGACCATCCCGACGTGATGCGCGGGTGCGCCGCCGCAAGCGAAGAAGTAGAGGTCACCTGGACCGGCCTCGGCGGGATCGATCGGGACGGTGGCCGCCTGCTGGTCGTGCGCGTCCCGGGGGAGGAGCCGGCCGAGCTGACGGTGGACGAAGTGGACCAGGCCTGAACAGTCCAGTCCTGCCGGCGACAGGCCGCCCCAGAGGTACGGAAGCCCGACATAGCTGCGGGCCAGGGCCAGATCCGAGCGGTCGGCCGCCGCTCGACGAGCGCGACTGTCGAAAGCCGGCCAGTCGTTGGCGGCAGCCGCGGCCGGGTCGGTGTCATCCGTGCGATCGGGGCTACTGGTGGGGTCCCGGTGATTGGTACCGGTGTCACCGGCGCGGTCGCCGGCACCGGTGCCATCGGCGTCGAGGTGCGCCAGCCGGAGCCAACCGGGGTATCCGCGCAGGTCCTGAGAGCTCGGCTGCCAGGGGCAGACGACCGCCACCCAACCCGGGTGCTGGGGGTCCGTACCGACGACCCTGACCGGCTCGCCGGCCAGGACCTGACTCTGAACGCGGCCCTGCAGACCGACCCGCCCGTTACCGGAGGGACCGTCGTCCCGGTGCGAATCAAGAGCAGCCAGCCAGGCGACGATATCGGGTTCGTCGGCCAGTGCCGGGCCGTCGACCGCCCGTGGCCGGTCAGGTGAAAGCCACAGCGTGGCTACCGGGACCCGGACCCGCATCTGCACGTCGCTCATCCTCACACGCGCGGACGCCAGGGATCGGGCACCTCCAAAGGCTGTCGAATCCTCGGCATACTGCACCCGTGACGGAGACGGGCTCGCTCGAGGCGCGGCTCGCCCGAGTGGCCGCTCAGGCACCGGGCCGGATCGGCGTCGCCGTTCGCGACGACCAGGGCTGGACCTGGACCCGCGACGCCTATCGCGTCACCCGGTCGGCGAGCACCATCAAGGTGCCGATCCTCCTTGCGGCGCTGCGACAGGTCGAGGCTGGGCGCCTCGACCTCCGGGACGACGTCGCGATCGCGGCGTTCGAGCAGCGGGTCGGCGGCTCCGGCGCGCTCAGCCTGCTGCCCTCCGTGACGTCGCTGTCCCTCCTCGAGGCCCTCCGCCTGATGATCGCGCTGAGCGACAACGACGCCACCAACGCCGTCCTCGACCATGCCGGCCTGCTGGCGAGCGTAGAGGTCGACCGGCTGCTGGCGGACGTGCCGACGCGACACACCCGACTGCGCCGGCGGATGATGGATCCGGCCGCCGTGGCGGCCGGGCAGGAGAACGAGACCTGCCCGCAGGACCTGCTCGACCTCCTCGTCGCCCTGCAGGAGGGCCGTCTCCTCGGCGCGGAGATGACGACGACGGCGCGCACCATCCTCCGGCAGCAGCAGCTGGTGGCGGGACTGCCCGCTTACGTGCCAGCCGATGTCCTCGTCGGCTCCAAGACCGGCGACCTCCCCGGGCTGCGGGCCGACCTGGCGCTGATGGAGCGCGGCGACCGGTGGGTCGCCGTCGCCGTCGTGGCCGACGAGCTGGGGGACCCAGGGCGCCGCCGAAGACCAGACCGCGGTACGGCAACATTGCCCGTGTTCGCATCTCTCGGGGAGCTTGTTGCCGAACGTCTGGACCCCCTGGCTGAACGTCCATGATTCAGGGAATCAGGTCCGATCCGACCAATCGGGATGAAAGCCTGTTCGAGGGAGGTGGCATGTCGGACCCGTACGGTGTGCTCGACCAACTGGTCGGCGCACTCGCGGTGGGCGATCGGGAGGGGGCACTGCAGTGCTTCGCGCCCGGCGCCACGGTCGTCGTGTCCGGGTCCCACCACGATTACGCCTCGTACGCCGCGCCAGCGGTGATCGAGGGCCTGCTGCGGTCCTTCATGGAGATCTCCTGGACGCCGTCCCTGCGCCGCGTCGTGGGCGGCGCCCGCGTCGAGGAAGGGGTGCTGGCGGCCACGCACATCGGTCCCTTTCTGGGGTCGGAGCCGACCGGCGAGCGGGTCCTCGCCAACCTGCGGATCTCCTGCTCCGTCGCCGCCGACGGCCGGCTGGAGACGCTGTCCGTGTGGGGCAGCCGGGACGCGATCCTCGGCCAGCTCGGCGTGACGGTCGGGGCCGCTGGTGTCGCCGACACCCTCGTTGCCACGGCGCGGGAGCGGCTGACCCACGGCGTGCGGGACTACACGCCGGAGGAGATCGCTGCCTTTCCAGTGCCGCCCCCGCCGCCCCGCGACCCGTTGGACCCCGCCGCTCCTCCGCCGCGACGGCCGATCGCCCCAGCCCTTGCGGTCCGAGACCGGTCCGGCCGCCAGGTCGCGCTCTGGGGCGTCTCGGCGCTCGCCCTGCTCGGGCTGCTCGTCGGCGTCATCCAGGTCACCCTGAGGTTCATGCCTGGCGCGGACGCGGTGGCTGGCGCCATCGCCGGCTCCGTGGTGACGCCCACGCCCAAGCCGGTCGCCATCCCGACCATCCCGCCGATCGTGAAGGAGTCCACCCAGCAGGGTGTGGCCAAGCTCGGCGGCGGCGTGAACCCGCTGAACCAGGTCACCATTCTGAACAGCAGCACGAACGCAGGACTTGCCTTGGTCGGCCCGAACGTTCAGTTCGAGTTCGACTCTGCCGCCATCACCCCCGCGGCGCTTCAGGACATTCAAGGCTTGTCGGACACCATCATCAGCCGCGGTCTGAGTGGCAACATCTTCATCCACGGCTACACGGACGACCTCGGCAGTTGGGAGCACGGGCTGGTGCTCTCCGCCCAACGGGCTGAGGCGGTCGCGCAGCTGCTGCAGGACCGGCTCCGAGGCCATCCGGTGCGGCTGATCATGGCTGGCTACGGTGAGGAGGACCCGATCGCCGACAACCGTGACCCGGTCGCGATCGCGCTCAACCGGCGGGTCATGGTCCTGTACAAGCCGCCGGCCACGCCGTAGCCTCACCAGCCGCGGGCGCGCCACTCCTCCAGGTGCGGGCGCTCGGCCCCGAGGGTCGTGTCCTTGCCGTGTCCCGGGTACACCCAGGTGTCGTCGTCGTAGACGTCGAAGACCCGCTCCGTCACGTCGCGGAAGAGTGAGTCGAAGCTTTGCCCGGGGTTCTTCGTATTGCCGACGCCGCCCGGGAAGAGCGAGTCCCCCGTGAAGAGGTGGGTGCGGCCCTGCTGGTCCTCGGGGTCGCGATAAGCCAAGGCCACCGAGCCCGGGGTATGCCCGCGGAGGCCGACGACATCGAGGGCCACCTCCCCGAACCGCAGCGTGTCGCCGTGCGAGAGGCGGTCCTCCACCGGCACCGGCAGGTGGTCCGCATCCTCGGCGCCGGCCGCCGTGCGTGCCCCCGTTGCGGCGACGACCTTCTCCAGTGCGCGGACGTGGTCCCCGTGCCGATGCGTCGTCACGACGACGTCGAGGCCACCGCCGCCCTCCCTGACGAGATCCAGGAGGCGCGGGGCGTCGTCGGCGGCGTCGACGAGCAGCTGGGCGCCGGTCGCGCGGCAGGTCAGCAGGTAGGCGTTGTTGTCGAACGACGACACGCTGCACTTGCGAATGGTGAGCCCGGGCAGCTCCCGGACGTCAGCCGGACCACCCGGGGTGACGTCACCCGCATACACATCGGTGCTCATCTCAGCCGAGCGAGGGGACCGTCGGAAGGGTCCCGGTCACGCCGGTCGTGACGCCCCGAGTGAGCCAGGCGAGCACGTCCGCCCGGCTTCCGGAGACGATCGGCTGGCCGTCACCGATGGACCAGACGTCGCCCTCGTCGGTACGGATCGACATGGAGGGTGTCTCGGGATCACGACTCAGCCGCCGGATGGTGTCCTGCAGCAGCCAGAGCACCACGTCGTCGTCGACGTCGGCGAACCCGTAGTCGGCGTTGAGGTCGAGATGGTGGAGGACGACCTCGCGCAGCCGCATGAACGGCAGGTAGCCGGCCTTGACCTTGGTGTTGTTCCGCGCCACCAGCGGCAGGTCGGTCATCTCGTCGGTCAGCCCGGCCGCCGCGGACGCGAACCGGGCCGCGCTGCTCTCGACGTCGACGACCTGCTCGTCCAGCGGGCGCCCCGCCCCTGCCTCGATGTCGGCCTCGCGGGAGTCGGGGCTCGCGTACATCGGGGTCGAGGAACCGGTCGTCGCGTTGGTCACGAGGTTGACCAGGGCGTCCGCGTTCCGCGCAAGGTGGGTGAGGATGTGACCACGCGTCCACCCCGGACACCGGCTCGGCTCGCCGAGACTGCCGGGGTCGAGGGACCGGGCGGTCTGGATCAGCAGTCCGGTATGCCGGTCGACCGCCACTAGGTGGGTCCGGAAGTCGGTGTTGAGCCGGGTGGTGGGGTCGGTCATGCCCTCACCGTAGTGACCCCCGCCAGCTCGTGCGCCGCGCCGATGAGGGCCAGGTGGGAGAACGCCTGAGGGAAGTTCCCGACCATGCGGTGGTCCACCGGGTCGTACTCCTCGGACAGGAGCCCGACGTCGTTGGTCAAGCCGACGAGCCGGTCCATCAGCTCGCGTGCGTGCTCGTGGCGACCGGCAAGGGCGAGAGCCTGCACGAGCCAGAAGGAGCATGCCAAAAAGGGGTGCTCGGCACCGGGCAGGCCGTCGACGCCCGTCGCGGTGCGGTACCGCAGCAGCAACCCGTCGTGCATGAGGTCGTGCTCGATGGCGTCGATGGTGCCGAGCATGCGCGGGTCATCCGCCGGCAGGAAGCCGCAGACCGGGATGAGGAGGAGCGACGCGTCGACCTCGTCGGTGTCGTAGTGCTGGGTGAACGTGTTCCGCGCGGCGTTGAACCCCTTGGTCAGGACCTCTTCGCGGACCCGTTCGCGCAGGTCTCGCCACTTGTCGACCGGCCCGGGGAGGCCGTGCTTCTCCACCCCACCAATGGCCCGGTCGAACGCGGCCCAGACCATGACCCGGGAATGCGTGAAGTGACGCAGTGGGCCGCGGATCTCCCACAGGCCGTTGTCCGGCTCGTCCCACCGTTCGGCGAGTTCCTCCACCAGGGACCGCTGGATGCGCCAGGACCGCTCGGACTCCTCCAGCCCGCGGTCCCGGCCGACGGCGAGAGCCATCATCACCTCGCCGAGCACGTCGGTCTGCCGCTGGGTGACTGCCGCGTTGCCGATGCGGACCGGTCGCGAGTCGGCGTACCCCGCCAGGTGCCCGATCTCCCGTTCCGGCAGGTCGCGGGAGCCGTCGACCGCATACATGATCTGCATGTCCTCGGGATCGCCGGCGACGGCACGGATCAGCCAGCGGCGCCATAGCTTGGTCTCCTCGAGGAAGCCCGAGCCCATGAGGGCCTCGAGCGTGAGCGAGGCGTCGCGCAGCCAGCAGAAGCGGTAGTCCCAGTTGCGCACCCCCCCGACGTCTTCCGGGAGGCTCGTCGTCGGCGCCGCCACGATGCCGCCTGTCTCCGAGTGGGTGAGCAGCCTCAGCACGAGAAGCGAGCGGACGACGATGTCGCGGTACGGCCCCTGATACTCGAACCGGTCCGCCCAGTCCTGCCACTCCTCACGCGTGGTCTCGACGATGACGTCGCTGTCGAGCTGATGCCGGATCGGCAGATGGGAGGGCGCCCACGTCGTCGAGAAGTTGAAGCGGTCACCTTCGCGGACGTCAAACTCGTCCACATGCTTCCCGTCGTGGGCGTGGGGGAGCCGGTCGCCGCGCAGGACGAGCATGTCCGGGCCGGCCACCGCGGTGATGACCCGGTCATCGGCACCGCCCGGTCCGTGGTGCCGGCTTACCCAGGGCGTGATCTTCCCGTAGGAGAACCGCACGATCCACTCGTGCCGCATCCGGACCGTGCCCTTGACGCCCTCGATGGTGCGGACGATGTCCGCCCGTTCGTCGGCGGTTGGCATGACGTCGGTGACCCGAACCACGCCGCTGTCGGTCTCGTGGGTCGTCTCGAGGACGAAGGTGTGACCGACATACCGGCGCGTCGAGCGGGCCGGCTCCGTCGGGCCGATCAGCCAGCGGCCGTTCTCGACCGTGCCGAGCAGCGACGTGAAGCTCGACGGGGAGTCGAACCGAGGCAGGCATAGCCAGTCGACGGAGCCGTCGCGACTCACCAGGGCGCACGTCTTCATGTCGCCGATCACCGCGTAGTCGCGGATCGGCGTGCTACCGCGAGGCGCGGACCGAGCGTGCTGAGTGGATCGGTCGGCGTGGTTCGACGGTGAAGTGCGCCGCATACACGGAGCGTATGCCGGTGAGCCGCCTTGCAGCGGAACTACGGACGAAGCGGTCGGTTGGGGTGGTTCAGGACTGTCGGTGAGGGCGCTTAGGGTTGTCGGGTGCCGGACGTGTCGCCCCTTGCCGCCTCGCCGGACGACTCCTCGCTGCGTCCATTCGGTCACGATCACCTGCTCGTCCGGGGGGCTCGGGAGCACAACCTCAAGGACATCTCGGTCGACCTGCCGCGCGACTCACTGATCTGCTTCACCGGGCTCTCGGGCAGCGGCAAGTCCTCCCTGGCGTTCGACACGATCTTCGCCGAGGGCCAGCGCCGCTACGTCGAGTCGCTGAGCTCGTACGCGCGCCAGTTCCTCGGCCAGATGGACAAGCCCGACGTCGACTTCATCGAAGGCCTGTCGCCCGCGGTCTCGATCGACCAGAAGTCGACGAACCGCAACCCGCGGTCGACGGTCGGCACGATCACCGAGGTCTACGACTACCTTCGGCTGCTCTTCGCCCGCGCCGGTCGCCCGCACTGCCCGGTATGCGGTGAGCCCATTACCCGACAGAGCCCTCAGCAGATCGTCGACCGGCTGCTCGAGCTGCCCGACCGGACCCGGTTCCAGGTGCTGGCACCGGTGATCAAGGGCCGCAAGGGCGAGTACGTCGACCTGTTCACCGAGCTGCAGACCAAGGGGTTCTCGCGGGCCAGGGTCGACGGCGAGGTCGTGTCGCTGACCGACCCGCCCAAGCTGGAGAAGAAGCTCAAGCACACGATCGAAGTCGTCGTCGACCGGCTGGTGGCCAAGGGCAACGATGCCGGCGCCAAGCGGCGCCTGACCGACTCGGTCGAGACGGCGCTCAGCCTCGCTGGGGGAGTGCTGCTCGTCGAGTTCGTCGACGTCGACCCGGACGACCCAGACGCGGTGCGGGAGCGGCGGTTCTCCGAAAAGATGGCCTGCCCCAACGACCACCCCATCACGATCGACGAGATCGAGCCGCGGTCGTTCTCGTTCAACGCACCGTACGGCGCCTGCCCGCGGTGCACGGGCATCGGCACCGAGCTGGAGGTGGACCCGGAGCTCGTGGTCCCGGACGACGATCTCTCCCTGAATGAG
>JBKPQA010000176.1:0-9664 GCA_046733835.1 Actinomycetota bacterium | reverse complement strand
GGCCGGTAGCCCGCCGTGTCGAGGATGACCCGCCAGCCGCCCGGCCGCGGCACGCCGACGCGGTACGGCTCATGCGTCATACCGCTGAAGTTCGTCACCACGGCCATGACCGGGGCGTCGGCGGCGCGGTCGCCCGAGCCGTAGCGCAGAAAGGCGAATGTGTTGTGGCTCGCGTCGTCGGCATTCAGCCACCGGAAGCCGGCCGGATCGTTGTCGTACTCCCACATCTCGCGATGCTCAGCGTAGATCCGGTTCATGTCCTTGACCTGGGCGTGGACCCGGTAGTGGGCCGGCTGGTCGAGCAGCCACCAGTCCAAGCTGCGGCCCTCGGCCCACTCCGACTCCTGGGCGAACTCCACCCCCATGAAGATGAGCTGCTTGCCGGGGTGCGCCCACATATAGCCGAGAAAGGCGCGGAGCGTGGCCAGCTGCTCGTCGCGGGTACCCCGCGACTTCCGCAGCAGCGAGCCCTTGCCGTGCACGACCTCGTCGTGGCTGATCGGCAGGACGAAGTTCTCGCTGAACGCATACATGAGCGCGAACGTCATCGAGTTGTGGTGGTACTGGCGGAAGATCGGGTCCTGGCCCAGGTAGCGCAGGGCGTCGTTCATCCAGCCCATGTTCCACTTGAAACCGAATCCCAGCCCGCCCTTGGCGGTCGTCGCGGTGACCCCGGACCACGACGTCGACTCCTCGGCGACGCTGACGATGCCGGGGTACTCGCGGTATGCGGTGGCGTTGACCTCCTGGAGCAGCTGCACCGCTTCGAGGTTCTCCCGGCCGCCGTAGGAGTTGGGGATCCACTCGCCCGGCTGGCGCGAGTAGTCGAGGTAGAGCATCGAGGCGACCCCGTCGACGCGGATGCCGTCGGCGTGGAACTCCTCGAACCAGTACAGCGCGTTGGCGACGAGGAAGTTGCGCACCTCCGGGCGGCCGAGGTCGAAGATGTAGGACCCCCACTCCGGGTGCCAGCCCTTTCGCGGGTCCGGATGCTCGTAGAGGGGCTGGCCGTCGAACCGGGCAAGAGCCCATTCATCGGTGGCAAAGTGGCCGGGGACCCAGTCGAGGATGACGCCGATCCCGTTCTGGTGCAGGCGATCCATGAGGTAGCGGAAGTCGTCGGGGGTGCCGAAGCGGGAGGTCGGCGCGTAGTAGTTCGTCACGTGGTAGCCCCACGACGGCACGAAGGGGTGCTCCATGACGGGCAGCAGTTCGATGTGCGTGAACCCCAGGTCGCGGACGTAGTTGACGAGATGCTCGGCGAGGTCGACGTAGCTCTGGCCCTGCCGCCAGGAGCCCAGGTGAACCTCGTAGATGCTCATCGGGCCGTTGTGCGGGTTGTGCGACGCCCGGTTCTTCATCCACTCGGCGTCGTTCCACTGGTAGCCGGACTCGTAGACGATGGCAGCCTGCTTCGGGGCCACCTCGGTGCGCTGCGCCATCGGGTCGGTGTGCACGGCGACGTGACCCGTCGCGCTGCGGACGGCGTACTGGTAGTTCATCCCGGGATCGGCACCGGGGATGAACAGCTCCCACACGCCGCTCTGTCCCAGGGACCGCATCGGGTGCGACACGCGCTCCCACCCGTTGAAGTCGCCGATCACGTGGACCGCCGTGGCGCGGGGCGCCCAGACCGCGAACGACACGCCCCGGACCTCCCCGAGCGGGCCGCTGTAACGCCGAACGTGCGCGCCGAGAACGGTCCAGAGCCGTTCGTGCCGGCCCTCGTTGAACAGGTGAAGGTCCATCTCGCCGAGAGTCGGAGCGAACCGGTAGGGGTCATCCTGCTCGTGCTCGATTCCGTCGTCGTAGGCGACGAGGAGCCGGTAGTCGTTGGTGGACGTGACCTCGGGGGCGGTTCCCGACCACACACCATTCCGGACGTGCCCGAGGTCCATGACCGCGCCGTCGGCCAGCCGTGCCCGCACGGTCGTGGCCAGCGGCCGATATGCGGTGATGGTCAGGCCACCCGGGCCCAAGTGGTGTCCGAGGAAGTCGTGCGGCTTGGCGTTGCGTCCCTCGACGAACGCATGAAGGGGCCCGAGGTCGGCGAGACCTGCGGTCGTGCGAACGGTCTTCATGAGGCACCCTCCCGGGCGACGGGGACCTGCTGGACGGAGAGGTCGGAACTGGTGTCGGCGACCAGGCGCTCGACGGCGGCGAGCGGGATTCGCAGCCAGCTCGGCCGGTTCCTCACCTCGTAGATCACCTCGTAAAGGGCCTTGTCGAGCTCGAGGGCACTCAACAGCGGAGCCGTTCGAGCCAGGTCCAGCTCCGTCACCTCCCGATAACCGTCGAGGAAGGCGCCACGGCAGGTCGCCACCCAGCCGCGGACGGACTGGTCGCCGCCGCTAAGCTCCACCGAGCCGCCGACGTAGTCGAACGAGCGCAGCATTCCGGCGACGTCACGCAGGGCGAGGTCGGGGCGGACTCGTTCGTGGAGTGGACGCAGCGGTTCGCCCTCGAAGTCGACGGCCACCCACCCGTCCGCGGTGCGGAGGACCTGGCCGAGGTGGTAGTCGCCGTGAATCCGTTGCAGTTCAGGCCAATCCCGGGCGGCGAGGGCGTCCAGCGAGGCCAGAACGAGCGCCTCGTCGGCTGCGAGGGAGGGCACCTCCGCGACGGCGGCGTGGTAACGAGACCGGATCACCTCCACGAGCTCGGCCTTGACCTCGGCGGTCGCCGGGACGACGCCCAGGGCGTCGGCGAGACTGAGATGGATGTGGGCGGTCGCTGCTCCGAGCTCACGAGCGGACCCGGAGAAGTCCTCCCCCTCGCTCGCCGCCCGGAGGGCAACCCTCCACGCGTCCTCCACCCCCGGCAGGAAGCGCTGCGCAAAGGCGAGGTGACCGCGGACCTCTTCTCCGGTAGCGGGATCGGTCCATTGGCCCGCGACGTAGCCCACGCTGTGGGGGACCTGGGTCGAGCCGGCCTCGGTGAGCGCCGACTGGACCACCACGTCGGGGTTGTCGCCGGGGTGCAGGGATCGGAACAGCTTGATGATCACGGGTGGTGCCGCACTGCCCGATCGGTCCACGACTTCACAGATGACCGAGGAGTTGGACTGCTCGCCACGCAGCACCGAGGCGGATGTCAGCGTGACGATCTCGGGGTCCGTGGCGTGCCGTTCGACGGTCGGGTCCGGTGTGTTGCTCGTGGACTGCGCCTGCGGTTCGGCCTCCCCCTGGATCAGGGCGAGAAGCTGAGCGGCGAAGACCTGGTCGTGAGGAGCGTCGTAGACCCAGCGAGTGCCGAGCACCCCGTGCTCCGTGGTGCCGACGAGCGCGTCATCAGCCCCGGGAAGCGGTGCCTCACGGTAGGTCAACGGCACCTGGTAGACGACGGGCTGCCGGCCGGACTCGTCCGCCACGATCAGGACCTCGATGCCGACCCGGCCGGCCGGGTCGTCGAGCCGGTAGCCGCCGAGCTTCTTCAGCACCGGCGTGCTGCCCTTCGCGGCATACCAGCGCTGCTGCGGGAGCCATGAGGTGAGCAGCTCGAGTTTGGAGGGCTCGAGAGTGGTGTCGTGGATCTCAGCCACGGTCTTCACCGATCCGGCTGTAGCTGGCGCCGGCTCCGCTGTGGGCCCAGTCGTCGCGTACCCGGAACCAGAAGAAGTCCCTGGAACCCAGCGTCACGAGCACTTTTCCGTCGTCGCCGATCTTGGGAAACCCCTGACCGCCGAACAGGTCGACGAGCTGCGCTCCCGCATACTCCTCGGGCAGCTGCACCGTCGTCGCCTGGGGGCGCGAGGAGAGGTTGTTGACACACAGCACCGTCTCGCTGGCGGGGGCATCCGTGCCGACGGGCCGATCGCCCTCGTGATGCCGCACGAAGGACAGGATGGCCTCATTCTCCGACGGGCACACCTGGAAGTCGCCGAGCCCGAAGACCCGGTGCCGACTCCGGACCTGGAGCATGCCGCGCACCCAATGCAGGAGCGAGGAGGACGTCGCCATCTGAGCCTCGACGTTGACGGTGTTGTAGTGGTAGACGAGGCTGGAAATGACTGGGAGATAGAGCTTTCCGGGGTCGACCGCCGAAAAGCCAGAGTTGCGGTCAGGGGTCCACTGCATGGGCGTGCGGACGGCGTCGCGGTCGTTGAGCCAGATGTTGTCGCCCATTCCGATCTCGTCGCCGTAGTACAAGCACGGCGAACCAGGCAGCGAGAGCAGCAGCGCGTGGATCAGCTCGATCTCCGGGCGCGAGTTGTCGAGCAGCGGAGCCAGCCGGCGCCGGATGCCGAGGTTGGCGCGCATCCGCGGGTCCGGCGCGTACCACCCGTACATGGCGGCGCGCTCCTCCGGACTGACCATCTCGAGGGTGAGCTCGTCGTGGTTGCGGAGGAACGTGCCCCACTGCCCGTCGTCGGGCACCGGCGGCGTGTCGGCGAAGACGTCGATGATCGGTGCGGCCCGCTCCTGGCGCAACGCGTAGAACAGCCGCGGCATCACGGGGAAGTGGAAGCACATCTGGCACTCCGGCGCCTCCACGGTGCCGAAGTAGTCGACGACCTCGGCCGGTGGCTGGTTGGCCTCGGCCAGCAGGATGCGGCCTGGATACTCGGCGTCGACCATGGCTCGCAGGTCGGCGATGAACGTGTGCGTCCGCGGGAGGTTCTCGCAGTTGGTCCCCTCCTCTTCGAAGAGGTAGGGGACCGCGTCGAGCCGGAACCCGTCGATGCCGAGATCCATCCAGAACCGGACGATGTCGAACATCTCCTCCCGCACCCGCGGGTTCTCGAAGTTGAGGTCCGGCTGGTGCGAGAAGAACCGGTGCCAGAAGAACTGCCGGCGCACCGCGTCGAAGGTCCAGTTGGACACCTCGGCGTCGAGGAAGATGATCCGCGCTTCGCTGTAGGGGGCGTCCGTGTCGGACCACACGTAGTAGTCGCCGAACGGGCCGTCCGGCTCGGCGCGGCTCAGCTGGAACCACGGGTGCTGGTCGCTGGTGTGGTTCATCACCAGGTCAATGACGATCCGAATGCCCCGCGCGTGGGCCTGCGAGACAAGCTCGATGAACTCCGGCAGCGTCCCGAACTCCGGCAGCACCGCCTTGAAGTCGGAGATGTCGTAGCCGCCGTCACGCAGCGGCGACGCGTAGAACGGCGGCAGCCACAGGCAGTCGATGCCCAGCCACTGCAGGTAGTCCAACCGTTCGAGGAGACCGCGGAAGTCGCCGGAACCCGACCCCTTGGAGTCGGAGAACGCGCGGACGAGGACCTCGTAGAAGACCGCCGTGCGATACCACTGCGGGTCGTGTCGCAAACCGGGTTGCGACAGGTTGAGGCCCTGCACGGCTCAGATGCTCCTGACCTCGATGATGTGCACCGGGTGGGTCTCCGGGCCGAGGCGGACCCACGAGTTCTGGCGCCAGATCCAGGTCTGCTCGGTGATGAGGTCGCGGGCGCGGAACTGGTCGTCCCAGCCCAGGCCGAGGGCGCTCATGTCGAGATGGATCCAGGAGCCACGCGTCGCGTGCGGATCGAGGTTGGCCACGACAAGAATGGTGTCGCGACGGCCCTGCACCATGCGGGACTTCGAGAAAACAAGGACATTCTCGTCGTCGGCCGAGTGGAACCGAATGTTGCGCAGCCACCGGAGCGCGGGATGCGCCTTGCGGATGGCATTGAGCTTGGTGAGGTAGGCCGACAGGTTCTGGCCCTCCTTGGGACCGCCCTTCTCGTAGTCCTCCCAGTGGCGGTTCTTGTACTCGTACTTCTCGTTGTCGACCTGCTCCTCGGCGCCCTGCCGTGCAACGCTCTCCATGAGCTCGTAGCCGGAGTAGATGCCGTAGGTCGGCACGAGGGTCGCCGCCAGCGCCGCGCGCAGCGTCCACGCCGTCGGGCCCCCGTACTGCATGTAGGGCGTGAGGATGTCGTGCGTGGTCGGCCAGAACGACGGACGCATGTATGCGGACGACTCCCCGGCGAGCTCGAGCAGGTATTCCTTCAGCTCCCCCGCCAGGTTGCGCCACGCGTAGTAGGTGTAGGACTGCTGGAACCCGGCCTTGGCCAGGCTCTGCATCATCGCGGGCTTCGTGAACGCCTCGGAGAGCCAGATGATCTCGGGGTGGTCTTTGGCCACGTCCGCGATGAGCCACTGCCAGAACTGCACCGGCTTCGTGTGCGGGTTGTCGACGCGAAACAGCGTCACGCCGTGGTCGATCCACACCTGGATGACGCGACGCATCTCCGCGTAGGCGCCGGCCGGGTCATTGTCGAAGTTCAGGGGGTAGATGTCCTGGTACTTCTTGGGGGGGTTCTCCGCATACGCGATGGTGCCGTCGGCCCGGGTCGTGAACCACTCGGGGTGGGTCTGGACGTACGGGTGGTCGGGCGACGCCTGCAGGGCGATGTCGAGGGCCACCTCGAGGCCGTTGCGGCGGGCTGCGCGGACGAAGAGGTCGAAGTCGTCGAACGTCCCGAGGTCCGGGTGGATCGAGTCGTGTCCGCCGTCCGGGGAGCCGATCGCATACGGGCTGCCGGGGTCACCGGGCTGGGCGTCGAGGGTGTTGTTCTTGCCCTTGCGCGCGGTCGTCCCGATCGGGTGGATCGGCGTGAGGTAGACCACGTCGAAGCCCATTGCCGCGATCGCGCGCAGCCGCTCGGCCGCGGAGCGCAACGTGCCGGACCGCCACTCCTGGGCTTCCTCGTCGTAGTAGGCGCCCTCGGATCGGGGGAAGATCTCGTACCAGGCGCCGAACAGCGCCAGCTCCCGCTCCACGAGCAGCCGGTATGCGGGACTAGGGCTCACCATCTCCCGGAACGGGTGCCGGGTGAACCAGGTGCGCATCGCCCGGGAGGTCGCCGTGTGCAGTCGGTCCACCGCCGGACGGTCGGTGTCATGGAGGACGGCGATCGCCTCGGTGATCGGACTGCCCTTCTCGTCGCCCTGCTCGGCCAGGCACCGCTCCAGCATCCGGGCGCCCTCTTCGAGCATGAGCTCGGCGTCGACGTCGGCCTCGACCTTGATCGTCGCGTCGTGGACCCAGGTGCCCCACGGGTCGGACCAGCCCTCGACGCGGTAGGTCCACCATCCCGGCCGGTCCGCGGCGACCGTTGCGCTCCACCAGCTGAGTCCGGCGTTGTCGAGGTGCATCGGGAAGTGGTGGTCGACGCCGTCCGGGTCGGTGAGCACCGCCGTGGCGTTCACCGCGTCATGACCCTCGCGGAAGACCTGGGCCGCGACGATGAACTCCTCGTGCTCCACGGACTTGGCCGGCCGAGTGCCACCGTCGACGAGCGGGCGGACGTTCTGGACCGGGATCCGCCCGAACGGCAGGACCCCTTCGGGAAGCACTTCTTCCAGCAGGTGCAGAGGCATGGTGGTGGCCTCGGGACTGGGGGCCGTGCCGACACCCTCGGCACCCGCCAGATCCGGATCCGTGGTGTCGGTCTCGACCTCCCGAGACCCAGAGTCGGTCTGGGTGGCACGGTCGACGTCGCTGCCGTCCCTCGAAAGGACAGTCCGGGTACGAGAGGGGGATGATGTCGTGGTTGCAGCGGCGTCGGATGCAGTCACACGGCCGACGCTACTCGGTGGCATGCGAGGCGGACCACCTTAGGGGCGGGGTGTCTCGAGCAGCGTGCAAGGCACTGAAAAGGGCTGCAAGAAGCGGGCAACGAACCCGCTAGAGTCGACCGCTTGACACCTGCGCCGCCCCTCACACCGAAGGAGAGTCGCGTGACCGACACGCAGATCAGCCGTCCCGCGGCCCCGCGCCGGGGAGGACTGGACAGTCGAGACCTCACGGCCCCGCGGCATACCGTCGAGGCGTTCATCAGCGACTTCATGCGGGAGCTCAACTACGGCCAGGGCGTCAGCCTGGCCCGCAGCTCGGTGAACGACCAGTACCTCGCCCTCGCCCGCACCGTCCGGCACCACCTGCAGTCGCGGTGGATGGCCACCCTGGCCAAGCAGTGGGACCAGCAGGCCAAGACGGTCTGCTACCTGTCCGCGGAGTACCTCCTGGGCCGGCAGCTGGACAACTCGATCCTCGCCTCCGACCTCGACTCCATCGTCGAGGAGGGCCTCGGCCAGCTCGGGATCTCCCTCTCGACGTTGCGGGCGCAGGAGATCGAGCCGGGCCTCGGCAACGGCGGCCTCGGCCGGCTGGCGGCGTGCTTCATCGACTCGCTCGCGACGATGTCGGTGCCCTGCGTCGGCTACGGGATCCGTTACGAGTACGGCATCTTCCGGCAGACGTTCGTCGACGGATGGCAGGTCGAGAACTCCGACCCGTGGCTGCAGCTGGGCAACCCGTGGGAGTTCCCGCACCCGGAGAACGCGGTGACCGTCCAGTTCGGCGGCTCGACCGAGACGGTGACCGACGAGGACGGCCGCCAGCGGATGCGGTGGAACCCCGACTGGGACGTCCTCGGAGTTCCCTACAACTACATGGTCCCGGGTTACCGCAACGGCCGGGTCAACACGCTTCGGCTGTGGAGCGCCAAGGCCACTCGGGCGTTCAACCTCGCGGTGTTCAACGCCGGCGACTACGTCGAGGCGGTCCGCAACCAGACCTTCGCCGAAAAGATCTCGATGGTCCTCTACCCCGAGGACTCCACGCCGCAGGGCAAGGAGCTGCGGCTGCAGCAGCAGTACTTCTTCTCGGCCTGCTCGATCCGCGACTTCATCGACCAGGTGCTGCCGAAGAACTTCGACCTCCGCCAGCTGCCCGACCGGGTGGTCTTCCAGCTCAACGACACGCATCCCGTCATCGCGGTGCCGGAGTTGATGCGGCTCCTGGTGGACGAGAAGGGCTTCGAGTGGGACGACGCGTGGGCGATCACCCAGAAGTGTTTCGCGTACACGTGCCACACGCTGCTGCCGGAAGCGCTGGAGATCTGGCCGGTGGAGCTGCTCGGACGGCTGCTGCCCCGGCACCTCGAGATCATCTTCCGGATCAACGACGAGTTCCTCGACGAGGTCCGCGAGGCCTACCCCGGTGACGAGGCCCGGCTGCGGCGCATGTCGATCGTCTCCGAGGGCGCCGTGAAGATGGCCTACCTCGCCACGGTCGCCGGGTCGAAGGTCAACGGCGTCGCGGAGCTCCACTCGCAGCTGCTGCGGGACAAGGTGCTTCCCGACTTCTCCGAATTCTGGCCGGACAAGTTCACCAACGTCACCAACGGGGTCACGCCCCGCCGGTTCATGAGGCTGGCCAACAAGAACCTCTCAGCACTCATCACTGAGGCGATCGGGCCCGGGTGGATCACCGACCTCGACCGGCTCGCGGAGCTTGAGCCCTTCGCCGACGACGCGGCGTTCCGGGAACGGTTCCGAGGGGTCAAGCGGGCCTGCAAGACGAGCCTGGCCAAGCATCTGCTGACGCGCAACCAGGTCGTGCTGCCGACCGATGCGATGCTCGACGTGATGGTCAAGCGGCTGCACGAGTACAAGCGGCAGAGCCTGAAGCTCCTCCACATCGTGACGCTCTACCAGCAGATCCGCAGCGGTGAGCTGAGGGCCGAGGACGTGACGCCGCGGGTGTTCGTCTTCGGGGCCAAGGCGGCGCCGGGGTATCGGATGGCCAAGCAGATCATCGGTCTCATCAACGCGGTCGGCGACACGGTGAACAACGACCCGCTGGTCAAGGGCCGGCTCACGGTCGTCTTCCCGCCGAACTACAACGTCACGCTGGCGGAGAAGCTCATCCCGGC
>JBKPQA010000175.1:0-6523 GCA_046733835.1 Actinomycetota bacterium | reverse complement strand
GGCATTCCTGGAGCAGTTCCTGTGATCCGCAGCGTCTCCGCTGACGGCGTCACGCCGTGCCGTCGTCCACTTCGGCGGCATGGCTGACGACCTCCAGCATGATGCCGTGCGGGTCCAGGAAATACGTCGCGTATGCGTGTTGGCCGTACTCGGGAAAGCCGCGGGGCGGGTGGATGATCTCCGAGCCGCCGTCGGCAGCCCACTCATGAGCGCGCCGAACGACGGAGCGGTTGGGGACCACAAAGGCCAGGTGCTGTAGTCCCGTCCCGCGCCGTGAGTAGGCGCCCTCTTCCTCGGCCCGGTAGAAGAAGACCTGTGTCCCGGCGGCGTCGTCGGGGCCGTAGTTGAACTGGTGCTCGTCGGCTGGGAACCACTCGGCGAACCCGACGATCGCCATCAACTCGTCGTAGTAGGACCGGGCCGCAGCCAGGTCCGGCACCCCGATGCCGATGTGGTCGATCGCTGCCGAAGAGGTCTGCATCCGGCGCATGGTGTCAGCCGTCTCCCGTGCGGACAAGGATCGGAGCCCGACGGGTACCTTGGGACGACCGGGCAAGTAGAGGGGCGATCGGTGAGCACGACGGGACCGCAGGACAGTCCAACCTGGCCGCCGGCCCAGCCGCAACAACCACCAGCCGAGGCGCGCGAGCCGGGGCCCCAGGACCGCCTTGCCCCCTCGCCCTCTCCGCCTCCCGCCTCCGGCGGCGGTGCGCCGGTTCCCGAATCCCCGCTCCCCCGGCGGCGCCGCCACCCGGGCCGGATCGCCGCGGCGGCCGCGGGTGTGGTCGTGCTTGCCGGCGCGGGGACCGCCATCGCCTTGACGGGTATGGGGCCTCTAGTGGAAAGCAGTGAGGTCTTCACCCACGATGTGACCGCGGTGACGATCGACGCCGGCGCCGGTGACGTCACCATTCGCACGGGGGCGCGGGCGGACACCGTCGAAGTCACCCGCCGCGCCCGGGGTTCGTTGAGCGACTCCCCGTCGGCCCGCGGGACCTGGGAGGCCACCACCCTGGTCATTCGGCCCGAATGTCCTGACAGCTGCGGCGCCGACTACGAGATCCGGCTCCCCGACGGCGTAGGCGTCACGGCGGAGACCGGCTCGGGCGACATCGAGCTCGACGGCGCGCTGGGTTCGGTGTCCTTGGAGGCCGGCTCCGGTGACGTCGATGCCGATGTGGCGGTCGACAACCTCGCCACCCACACCGGCAGCGGCGACATGGAGCTGCGACTGCGGTCAGCGCCGACCCAGCTGACCGCGACATCGGGATCCGGCGACGTCGAGATCCGAGTGCCTCGCAACCAGACCTACGACGTCGCGGTCCAATCCGGATCCGGGGACACCGAGGTCAACGTCCCCCAACAGGGCGCGGCCGCCCACCGCATACAGGTCAGGACCGGCTCCGGAGACATCTCCCTGCGCAGTCGCTGACGTTCACCACCGCCTAGGGAGCCTGTGGGGTCAACCCCACAGCACCGTCCGACCACTGTCGGTTGTCCTTCATCGGCGCTGCCCACCGGCCGGCGGACGGTGCCGACGCCGTGCTCACGAGACGCTTCTTGATGTCACTAAACATTGATTATCAAGGAGATTCGCGATGACACACACCGCCCAGACACTTACCGACCAGCCGCTTCGTTCCGGACGTACGCCCACCTTTCTGGCGACCGTGGCCGCGGCCGCCGCCCGCATCCGCAGCCGCCGACCGGCCACGAAGGCGAGGGTCCAGCCGGTGCCCTTCGACCCCGAGCTCCAGCTCATGCCGCCGTTCGCGCTGCTCGTCACCGGACCGCGCTGAGGCAACCGAAGCCTCCACTTGCGCTGCCCCTTCGCCCCGAGCGGCGGATCGTAGTCTGAGGAGATGAACCCGCAGGAGGACGCTGTCGGCCCCGTGCCGCAGCGTTCGACCTGGCGGGTTCTCCTGTCGTATGCGCGTCCGCACTGGGCGATGCTGCTGCTGGGCGGGCTGCTCAGTCTGGCCACCGCCGCCAGCGGCCTGGCGCTTCCGCTCGTCGTTCGCCAGCTCATTAGCACCCTCGGCACCGACGCTCCCGTCGCCGGTCTGGTGGCCCTGATGTCGGTGCTGGTCGTGGCCAACGCCGCTATCGGCGCGCTGGGTGGGTACGTGTTGCGGCGCACCGCCGAGTCGGTGGTGCTGGCCGCGCGACGCGGTCTGCTGGACCGGCTCCTGAGATTGAAGTTGTCGGCAGTCGAACGCCACGAGCCCGGCGACCTGATGTCTCGGGTCACCGCAGATACCGTCTTGCTGCGCGAAGTGACCATCGGGACGCTGGTCGGCGGCATCACCGGCGCGCTGACCTTGGTCGCCACCGTCGTACTCATGGGCCTGCTCGATCTCGTCATGCTGGCTGTGACCCTCGCCGCGCTGGGCCTGACCGTCGCGATGATCGAAATCGTGGTACCCCGCATCAACCGGGCCTCCAAGCGCGCGCAGGAGTCAGTGGGCCGGATCGGTGCCAACCTGGAGCGGATGTTCGGCGCCTTCCGCACGGTCAAGGCGTCGGGCGCCGAGGAGCGCGAGCGGCGGCGGCTCGACGAGGCGGCCACCGAGGCCTGGCGGGCCAGCGTCCGCGCGGCGACCTGGGGCGCCATCGCCGGCAACACCGCCGGGCTGTCGATCCAGGTGGCCTTCATCGCCGTCCTGGCGGTCGGCGGCGCACGCGTCGCGGCCGGAAGCATCAGCATCGGCACGCTCGTGGCGTTCCTGCTCTACATCTTCTTCCTGATCTCGCCCGTCAGCCAGCTCGCCGGCGCGATCACCGAGTTCAACGTCGGGGCGGCGGCGGTGACTCGCATACAGGAGGCTCAGGCCCTGCCCGTCGAGCCCGCCGCCCCGCCGGTCGACCTTCCCGAGGCGGGCAGCCGCCCCGCGTCGGTCGTCTTCGACGAGGTGACGTTCCGGTATGCGGCGGACCTGCCGGTCGTGCACGACCACGTCAGCTTCGCTGTCCCACCGGGCGGCATGACTGCCTTCGTCGGCCCGTCAGGAGCCGGCAAGACGACGGTGCTGTCACTGCTGGAACGGTTCTACGAGGCGGACGAGGGTCGGGTCCTCGTCGATGGAATCGACGTCCGCGACTGGCCGATCTCGGCGCTGCGCGCGTCGATCGGCTACGTGGAGCAGGACGCGCCGGTGCTGTCGGGGACGCTGCGCGAGAACGTTCTGTTCGGGGCGCCCGACGCGACCGAGGACGAGCTGCAGTCGACGCTGCGGACCACCCGCCTTGTTCCACTGGTGGCGAATCTGCCCGACGGCCTTGACACCACGGTCGGGCACCGAGGCATGAAGCTCTCCGGGGGCGAGCGCCAGCGTGTCGCGATCGCCCGTGCCTTGCTCCGGAGGCCTCGACTGCTCCTCCTCGACGAGGCGACCTCCCAGCTCGACGCAGTGAACGAGTCGGCCCTGCGGGCGACCATCACCGAGATCGCGCGGACCACGACGGTCCTCGTAGTCGCCCACCGACTGTCCACGGTCACCGCGGCGGACCGCATCATCGTGATGGACGCCGGCCGGGTCCGCGCCCTTGGTACCCACGCCGACCTGCTCGAGGCCGACACGCTCTATCGGGAGCTCGCGGCCACACAGTTCCTCGTGACCGTCCCGTGAAGCAAGGAGCCACACATTATCGGGGCGCCAGTCGATCTCCGGTGTCGGCGGCGAACACATGGGCCTCACTGGGTTCCGGCACAACGCGGACGACGTCGCCCACCTCGGGACGTACCCGCTTGTCCGAGTGCACGGTGACCCGCCGGGATCCGGCCTCCGGCTGGCCGTTGGCGACGGGAACCCCGTAGACGAACGACTCGGACCCCAGTGCCTCGACCAGCTCGACCTTGAGGTCCACCCCGTTGTCGGCGCCGCGGTCAACGAGGTGCCACGACTCCGGCCGCAGGCCGACGACGACCTTGTCCCCCGCCCGGTCGGCCACCGAGCGCTCCAGCGGGATCCGGGCCCCGTGCACCTCTGCCACCCCGTCGCGAACCGGCGCGTCGACGAGCGTGATCGCCGGGGACCCAATGAACGCCGCGACGAAGGTGTTGACCGGCTGGTCGTAGAGCTCCTCCGGCGTGCCAACCTGCTGCAGCCGGCCGTCCCGAAGCACCGCGACGCGGTGCCCCATGGTCATGGCCTCTACCTGGTCGTGCGTGACATAGACGGTGGTGATCCCCAGCCGGCGCTGTAGGCCCGCGATCTGCGACCGGGTCGAGACCCGCAGCTTCGCGTCGAGGTTCGACAGGGGCTCGTCCATGCAGAACACTTTGGGGTTCCGCACGATCGCTCGGCCCATGGCAACCCGCTGGCGCTGACCGCCGGAGAGTGCTCCAGGCTTCCGGTCGAGGTACTGCTCCAGCTCGAGGATCCGGGCTGCCTCGGCGACCCGTTGCTTCACCTCGGCGGACGCCACCTTGGCGTTGGTGAGCGCGAACGCCATGTTCTCGGCGGCCGTCATGTTCGGGTAGAGCGCATAGCTCTGGAACACCATGGCGACGTCCCGGTCTCGTGGCCGCACGCCCTTCTGGTCGTGCCCGTCGATGAGCACGCGGCCCTCGTCGACCGGTTCCAGGCCGGCGAGCATCCGCAACGTCGTCGACTTGCCGCACCCAGACGGCCCCACCAGGACGAGGAACTCGCCGTCCTCGATGTCGAGGGTCAGGTGGTCGACGGCCGCGGCGTGTCCCGACGAGAAGATCCTCGTCGCGTCGTCGAAGTAGACGGTCGCCATAGGTTAGAGCTTGGCCTTGATCTGGCTGTCGATGACCTGCTGGGTCTCGCTGTTCAGCGACGTGAACACCTGGGTGACGTCCGCGCCCTGCGCCACCTGGTCGAGCGCCTTGCCGATGCGCGCGCCACCACCGGGCACGAACACCCGGGCGTAGTCCTGGGAACGGGTGTGCGGCAGCTGCTCGACGGCGGTCTTGGCGTTCGGGTTCTTGGCCAGGAAGTCCTTCTCCGACGGATTGTCCTGGGCCGACTTGCGAACCGGCATGTAGCCCGTCGCCTGGGTGAAGGTGACCGTGTTGTCGGCGTTGGTGAGGAACTCGATGAACTTCAACGCGTTCTTCTTCCGCTCCTCCGAGATGCCTGCTGGGATCGCGACACCCGCACCACCCGTGGGGCAGTTGCCGTCACCCGGCAGGAACGCGGTCCCGAACGAGAACTTCGCCGCCTTGGCGACGCCGCCCAGCGACCCCGTCGACTGGACCATGCAGGCGGTCAGACCGGCACCGAAGTCGGCCTCCGGGGTCTTGTTGACCTTGAGGAAGCCGCTCTTGACCATGTCCTGGACGTACTGTCCGGCTTGGATTGTCTTGGGGTCGGTGAACGTCGGCGTCCACTCCTTGGAGTAGTTACCTCCGAAGTCCCAGACGATGTTCTGGAAGTACCAGTCGAAGTAATTGGACCCGTCCGGAATCTCGAAGACCGCCTTGTCCGCGCCCGCCGCCGCCTTGAGTTTCGGGCCCCACTCCTGAAGCTCTTGCCAGGTCTTCGGGCCCCGATCCTCGAGACCGGCCGCCTTCCAGAGGTCCTTGTTGTAGTAGAAGAGGGGCGTGGACCGCGCATACGGCAGCGCGTAGTGCTGGTCCTTGAACTTGTAGTCGTTGAAGAGAGAGTCGACGTAGTCGTCGACCTTGACGCCAGCTCCAGAGAGCAGGTCGTCCAGGGGCGTGAACTGCTTGTTGAGCGCGAAGTTGAACCACGTGACATCGGACGCGACGACCACATCGGGCAGCGACCCACCGGCCAGCGCCGCGTTGAACTTCTGGGCCACCTCCTCGTAGTTCTTGCCCGCGTCGGTCAGCTTGACCGTGATACCGGGGTTCGCCTGCTGGAACGCGGTGATGAGCTTCTGCTCGACGTCCTTTGAGTTGCCGGGGTGGTTGCTCCAGAAGTCGATGGTGTTGGCGCTGCCGCCGCCACCGCCGCTGGCCTGCGGCGTGCCCGGGCTGCCGGTCCCCGCGCAGGCGCTCAGCCCGACGAGGGCGGCGGCGCCGCCCGCCATCCCGAGGAACCCCCGGCGAGTTACCTGACGTGAGATGTCGTTCATGATCTGCCTTCCGTATGCGTGCTGCTAGGGGTTTGCGGGTCAGCTCTTGACGGCCCCGGCAGTGAGGCCCTTGATCATCTGGCGCTGCAGGAACAGGAAGAGGACGAGGATCGGAAGCATGGCGAGCACTGTGCCGGCCATGACGGGACCCCAGTTGGTGAGGCCTTCGTTGTTCTGAAGCAGGGTGAGCCCGACCGGCAGCGGCGCGACCCGCTCGTCGTCAGCCATGAGGAACGGCCACAGGTACTCGTTCCACTCGTTGACCACGGTGATGAGTGAAAAGGCGACGAGGGTCGGCCACGACATCGGCAACACGATCCGCCAGAGCAGCTTCATCGGACCGGTGCCGTCCAGCCGGGCGGCCTCGATGATCTCGCCGGGCAATGAGAGGAACTGGTTGCGCATGAGGAATGTGCCGAAGGCGACGCCGGCCAGCGGGATGATGATGCCCTGG
>JBKPQA010000174.1:0-6350 GCA_046733835.1 Actinomycetota bacterium | reverse complement strand
CGCCAGCCACGCCGCACGAGCGCAGCTCCAAGGCGGCGAGCTGGCCGACCACGACCGGGTCGCCGTTGCGAAACCGGCCGGCCAGGTCGGGTCCGAGCGGTGCGAGGCGCCGCAACGGCTGCCGGGTGAGTGCCCGCAATGCGAAGAACTCCGTCGACCCGGGCGTCCCGACCATCCGCGACGCCGCGGTGGCCCGCCTCACGAAGCGCACCCGGAAGAAACCCCACACCAGCAGCGCGAACACGACAGGAACCGCCGCCACCAGCACCCCGGTCACCTGCGCCGCGGTGTCGACGGCCGACGCAGCGGACGTCCCTGCGTCGGCCATTCGCTGCCCGGAGCCGGACAGCGCGTCGAACGGCGTCTTCAACCCGTCCCCCAACAGCGGCACGCCGCCCACGGCATTCGCGGCGCCGGCCATGTTGTCGCGGAACGAGTCACCCGCCGACGTCAGCCCGTCGGCCGGGACGCGCAGAGTGGAGATCCCGTCGTGGACCAGCTTGCCGAGCCACACGCTGAGCGCGATGAAGCACAGCAGGAACACGTCGGCGACGACCTGGAACGTCCGGCGACCAAGCGAGTCGGCATACCACTTCATGGCGTCACGGTATTGCCGCACACCACACCGCAGCACTGCCTCACACCACACCCCGGCATTGCCCGCCGACCACCCCGCGGCGTCTCACCTGGTGGACTACCCTCAGCCGGGTGAAGATCGGCATCCCGCGCGAGGTCAAGAACAACGAATACCGGGTGGCGATCACCCCGGCCGGCGTCCATGAGCTGGTCCGCCACGACCACGACGTCTTCGTCGAGCACGACGCGGGCGTGGGGTCGAGCATCAACGACGACGACTACGTCGGGGCCGGCGCCAAGATCCTCTCGAGCGCCGACGACGTCTGGGCGGAGGGCGACCTCATCCTCAAGGTCAAGGAGCCGATCGAGCCCGAGTACCACCGGATGCGCGAGGGTCAGGTCCTCTTCACCTATCTCCACCTCGCCGCCGACAAAGCGCTCACTGCCGAGCTGACCAAGCGCAAGGTCACCGGCATCGCCTACGAGACCGTGGAGCTGCCCGACCGCTCGCTCCCGCTGCTCGCCCCGATGTCGGAGGTCGCCGGCCGCCTCGCTCCCCAAGTCGGCGCGCACACACTGATGCGCGCCCAGGGCGGTCGGGGGATCCTCATGGGCGGCGTCTCCGGCGTGTATGCGGCGAAGGTGGTGGTCATCGGCGCCGGCGTCTCGGGCATGAACGCCGCCGCCATCGCCCTCGGCATGCAGGCCGAGGTCCTCCTCCTCGACAAGGACATCAGCAAGCTCCGGCACGCCGATGCCATCTACCAGGGCCACTGTCAGACCGTCGCGTCGAACGCATACGAGGTGGAGCGCGCCGTCATCGACGCCGACCTCGTCATCGGCGCCGTCCTCGTGCCCGGCGCCAAGGCGCCGACCCTCGTCTCCAACGAGCAGGTCTCGCGGATGAAGCCGGGCTCAGTCCTCGTCGACATCTCGATCGACCAGGGCGGCTGCTTCGAGGACTCCCGACCGACCACCCACGCCGAGCCGACCTACCGCGTCCACGACTCGGTGTTCTACTGCGTCGCCAACATGCCCGGCGCCGTGCCGCATACGAGCACCTACGCCCTCACCAACGTGACGCTCCCGTATGCGGTCGAGCTCGCCGACCGGGGCTGGCGGGAGGCCCTCCGGCGTGACCACCCGCTCGCGCTCGGTCTCAACACGCACGACGGCGCGGTGACCTACGGCCCGGTGGCGCAGGCCCACGGCTTCGACTCGGTCGCCCTCGAGGACGTGCTGCGCTGACACCCCTCGACCGCAGCGTCCGAGGCTGGCTGGACCACCTGCGGGTCGAGCGCGGGGCGTCGACCAACACGCTCTCGTCCTACCGGCGCGACCTGGCCCGGTACCGCGAGTTCCTCGCCGCACGCGGCATCCACGAAGCGGGGGCGGTCACCGAGCGGGACGTCACCGACTTCCTGGCGTCCCTGCGAGAGGGCGGCCCCGAGCGACCAGCGCTCGCCGCGTCGTCGGCCGCCCGCACGCTCGTGGCCGTCCGCGGCTTCCACCGGTTCCTCGCCCTCGAGGGCGACGTCACCACCGACCCCGCGGAGGCCGTTCCTCCGCCGCGGCCGCCGAGTCGACTCCCCAAGGCGATCCCCGTGGAGAGCGTCGAGCGGCTGCTCGAGGCCGCCTTGATCGGCGACACGCCGGTGGCGCTGCGCGACCGCGCGTTGTTCGAGGTGCTCTACGGCGCCGGCGCTCGGATCTCGGAGGCGATCGGCCTCGACATCGACGACCTGGATCTCGGCGACCTCGACTTCAGGCAGGGCTCGGTTCGGCTCCTCGGCAAGGGCGACAAGCAGCGGGTCGTCCCGCTCGGCTCGTATGCGGTCAGCGCGGTGGATGCGTACCTCGTCCGGGCCCGGCCGGTCCTGGCCTCGAATGGGCGCGGCACGCCTGCGGTCTTCCTGAACCAGCGCGGCGCGCGGCTGTCCCGGCAGAGCGCCTGGGGTGTCCTGCAGCAGGCGGCCGCCCGGGCCGGCCTCGCCGGGCACGTCTCACCGCATACCCTGCGGCACTCGTTCGCCACCCACCTGCTCGACGGCGGCGCGGACGTGCGTGTGGTCCAGGAGCTGCTCGGACACGCGTCCGTGACGACGACGCAGATCTACACCTTGGTGAGTCCGCAGCGGCTGAGAGAGGTCTACGCGGGGGCTCATCCTCGGGCTCGATGACGTGTCCCGCTGATAGGGTCCGTCAAGCGTTTTCCGCACGAGATCTGGGGAGAGGCACCGGTGACCGCTGAAGCGAACCCGCAGGTGTCCACGGCTCCTCCGGCCGAGACGCACCCGCACGAGGACCCGCTCCCCGGCACCGAAAGAGCCGGTGTCGGCGCGCTCGGACCGACTGGGCGTCCCATGCCCGAGTTCCCCGAACCGCAGCCCCTCACCAGCCACGGACCGGCCCGGATCATCGCCATGTGCAACCAGAAGGGCGGCGTCGGCAAGACCACCACGACGATCAACCTCGGCGCTGCCCTGGCCGAGCTGGGCCGCAAGGTGCTGCTCGTCGACTTCGACCCGCAGGGGGCGCTCTCGGTCGGGTTGGGGATCCGCACCAACGAGCTGGATGTGACGATCTACAACCTCCTCGTCGAGCGCGGCCACGACATCCACGAGATCGTCCAGACCACCCGCACCGAGAACCTCGACGTGGTTCCGGCCAACATCGACCTGTCGGCGGCCGAGGTCCAGCTGGTCGGAGAGGTCGCCCGCGAGCAGATCCTGGCTCGAGCGCTGCGCCCGATCCTCGACGACTACGACGTCGTCCTCATCGACTGCCAGCCGTCGCTCGGGCTCTTGACCGTCAACGCGCTGACCGCCGCCCACGGGGTGGTCATCCCGCTGGAGTGCGAGTTCTTCGCCATGCGCGGCGTGGCGCTTCTCGTGGAGACGATCGACAAGATCACCGATCGGCTCAACCCGAGGCTCCAGATCGACGGCATCCTCGCGACGATGTTCGACAGCCGGACCCTGCACAGCCGTGAGGTGGTCCGCTCGGTCGTCGACCACTTCGGCGATCAGGTGTTCCACACCGTCATCTCCCGGACCGTGAAGTTCCCCGACGCCACCCTCGCCGCCGAGCCGATCACGACGTATGCGACGCAGCACGGGGCGGCCACCGCCTACCGCCAGCTGGCCCGCGAGCTCATCGCCCGCGGTGGCGCAGCCTGACGGTCCGGGCGGCGAGCATGACACATCGTGACTGATACGAGGGCCGCCGGTGACGTCGTCACGCCGGGCGGGGTACTGACCCGCCGGGGAGCGGCGACTCCGTTCGAGGTGCATCTCGACGTCTTCGAAGGCCCGTTCGACCTGCTTCTCGGGCTCATCGCGAAGCACAAGCTCGACATCACCGAGATCGCTCTGGCATCGGTGACCGACGAGTTCGTCGCCCGAATCCGCGCGGCCCAGGAGGCCGACACCGACTGGGATCTCGGGCAGGCGTCCGAGTTCCTGCTCGTCGCGGCGACGCTCCTCGACCTCAAGGCGGCCCGGCTGCTGCCGCAGGCTGCGGCGACCGACGACGACGACTTCGCGCTCATCGAGGCTCGCGACCTGCTCTTTGCCCGGCTGCTTCAGTACCGCGCGTACAAGGACATCGCCAAGGCGTTCGCCGACCGGATGGCGACCGCGAGCCGGATGACCGCGAGACAGGCCGGCCTGGAGCCGCAGTTCGCGTCGCTGCTGCCGGAGCTGGTCATGGGTATCACCGCCGAACAGCTGGCCCGCGTCGCAGCCCGAGCCCTTACGCCGAAGCCCCCGCCGACCGTCGACCTCGACCATCTTCACGTCCCCCAGGTGAGCGTGCGGGAGCAGGCCGCCCTGCTCGTCGACCGGCTGCGTGGCGACCGCGCCGCGACGTTCCGCAACCTCGTCGCCGACGCCCACGAGACGTTCGTCATCGTCGCCCGCTTCCTGGCGCTGCTCGAGCTATACAAGGAGGGCGCCGTCGCCTTCGACCAGCCGGAGGCGCTGGGAATGCTCACGATTCGATGGACGGGCAGCGACGCCGGTGCCGTGGATGTGAGCGAGGAGTTCGATGTGGAGGACGAGAGCGACGCTGGAGACGAGCGTGACTGACCCCATTGAGGACGAGCCCGGTACCGACTTCGACGTCGCGTCGTTCCCGGGCGGCGCGAAGTCAGCCATCGAAGCGGTCCTCATGGTCGTCGACGAGCCGGTCAGCGCCATCTCCCTGGCGTCGGCCCTCGAGATCACGGTCGACAAGGTCAGCGCTCACCTCAACGAGCTCGAAGAGGAGTATGCGGCGGCGCAGCGCGGCTTCACCCTGCGCAGCGTGGGCGGCGGCTGGCGAATCTACAGCCGCTCGGACTATGCGCCGGTAGTCGAGAAGTTCCTCCTCGACGGGCAGCAGGCCCGGCTGACCCAGGCGGCGCTCGAGACGCTGGCCGTCATCGCATACCGACAGCCGGTCAGTCGCGGGCGGGTCGGCGCCGTGCGTGGCGTCAACGTGGACGGGGTGATCCGCACGCTCCTCACTCGTGGCCTCATCGAGGAGCTCGACGAGCCCGGTGAGGGGGGCTCGATTCTCTACGGCACGACGCCGTACTTCCTGGAGCGGATGGGGCTGGGGTCGCTGGACGAGCTGCCGGCGATCGCGCCGTTCCTTCCGGAGCTCGACGCCTTGGACGACATGCCCGAACGGGGCCGCGGGTGACCCCGCCCGGCGCGCGGAAGCCCAGCGGTCCCAGCTCCGGCTCGGGCTCACGGGGAAACCGCCGTACCAGAGGGACCGGACCCGCGAAGGGCAGCGGGCCGCGCTTCGCCGGGTCGACGAAGGCGAGCCAGCCGACCAAGCTCCCGCGTGAGAAGGAACGGCCGCCGGTCGACGTCCATGACCCGGACGGCGTCCGCCTTCAGAAGCTCCTGGCCGCCGCCGGGGTCGGGTCGAGGCGGGCCTGCGAGGCGCTGATTGCGGCCGGTCGGGTGGAGGTCGACGGCCAGGTCGTCACCGAGCTTGGCGTCCGGATCGACCCGGCTCGGCAGGTGGTCCACGTCGACGGGGTTCGGGTCCAGCTGGACGAGTCGCGTGTCTACCTTGCCTTCAACAAGCCTTCGGGCGTGGTCTCGACGATGAACGACGACCTCGGGCGAGTCAACCTCGCGGACTACGTCGGAAACCGCACCGAACGCCTTTTCCATGTCGGACGCCTCGACGCGGACACCGAGGGCCTGCTGCTGCTCACCAACGACGGCGACCTCGCGCACCGGCTGCAGCACCCGGCATACGGCGTCGCCAAGACGTATGTCGCGCGGATTGCGGGACCGGTACCCCGCGATCTTGGCCGGCGGCTACGTGACGGCGTGGACCTTGACGACGGGCCGGCGCGAGTCGACTCGTTCAAGGTCGTCGACAGCCAGCCGGGCAAGGCCCTTGTCGAGGTCGTCCTCCACGAAGGCCGCAAGCACGTCGTCCGGCGCATGCTCGCGGCCGTGGGCCACCCGGTCGAGACGCTGGTCCGCATCCAAGTCGGACCCATCCGGTTGGGCGACCTCAAGCCGGGCCGGACCCGCCGTCTCTCGCCCGACGAGGTCGGTCAGCTCTACTCGGCCGCCGGGATGTGACGACGTCGTGAGCGTGCACGTCCGGATCGTCGGAACCGGGCTGATCGGCACGAGCCTGGGCATCGCCCTGACCCGGGCCGGGTTCCGGGTGACCCTCTCCGACCCCTCGCCGACCGCCGCCCGGCTCGCTAGGGATCTCGAGGCCGGGGAGATCGCCGAGACCGGCGACGTGGACGCTCC
>JBKPQA010000173.1:0-4551 GCA_046733835.1 Actinomycetota bacterium | reverse complement strand
GGCTTCACCGTGGGTCCACGGCTCGTGGCTGCCCACGGGGGTCGCCGTCGCGCGGGCCTCGCGTGCGGCGTTCTTCAGCTCCGTACGCAGGTCGGCCGCCTGGTGCTGCACGCGCGATCGCACCTCTTCAGCCAGATGGCGCACGGACTGGTCGAGGTCGTCCCGCATGTCCTGCACGTCGGCCTGCCGCGACCGCACCTCCGCCCGGCCGGCCTCGGTGATCGAGTACGTCGCCTTGCGGCCCTCATCGGTGCGTTCCACGAGCCCCTCCTCCTCGAGCTTGGCGAGCCGGGGATAGACCGTGCCGGCGCTCGGCGTGTAGAGCCCGTTGAATCGGTTCTCTAGGTCCTGGATGATCTCGTACCCGTGCCGCGGTCCCTCGTCGAGGAGCGCGAGCAGGTAGAGCCGCAGCTGTCCGTGGGCGAAAACCGGGCTCATCGGAACGTGCCTTCCGGCTCGTCCCCGCGGTTCGCCGCCATCCCGGGCCCTCTCGACTGGTCGGGTTGATCCGGTTGGTCAGGCTGATCGGGCTGATCGGGCTCGAACGGCTGGACCGGCTGCTCGCTTGGAGCCGGGAAGGGATCACCGTATGTGGCGGGCCCGGGGGATTCGGTCGACTGGTCCGCGGGGTGCTCACCCGGGGGGACGTCCTGCGGCACCGCGCTGGTGCTCTGTGCGGGCATCGTGGCGGACGGACGACCCGTGGGCGTCGACGCCGGCGCGTCCTGGGGGCCGGACGTCGAGGCCGAGCTGCTGGACCGCAGGACCACGATGCTGCCGGAGACCGCGTTGGCCTTGACCTCGAGCGCGCCGTCGCCCTCGCGCAGCCGTCCGGTCCGCTCGTGGCCATGCGGACCCGCACCGAAACCCTTGGACATCTGTCGCCCGTCAACGACGATCTGTCCGCTGGCGGTGTTCGCTTCGACGTCGAAACCGGTCAGCGGAGCACGGACCGTGACGTCGCCGGACACCGAGTTCGACCGCACCCTCGCCTTGCCGGAGGTGAGGTCGACGGCGATGTCGCCGCTGACCGTGTTGATCTTGACGTCGGGAAGGCTGCTGCGCTGCAACGTGACCGCACCGGACACCGAGTTGACACTGGCCGAGCCCGACAGGCCCTCGCCGTCGACGGTGCCGCTCACGGTGTGCATGTCGACCTCGCCGGTGACGTCGCTGACGATCAGCGAGCCCGAGACGCTGTTGACCTTGACCGCGCTGCGCAGCCCCGAGACGACCGCCTCGCCGCTGACCGTGGCGACGGTCGTCGCAGCGTCGGTGGGCACCGAGATGCTCACCGTGACCTTGTTGCGGCCGAAGTGCTCGAACGTCCGCTTGAGCATCTCCATGAGATTGTTGTTGTCCCACTCCTTGCCGTGGAGCACGCGGAGCGTGGCACCGTCCCAGGTGACCTTCACCGGGAGGCCCTCCACAGAGGTCACCTCGAGCCGGGCGGTGGGGGAGTCGTCATGGGTGACCACGTCGACGCGGCCGCCGACGATGCCGACCTCGAGCTTTCCGACGCGCTCATGTTCGTCCCCGATGTCAAGGACTCGGGGGCCGTCGATCCGCCATTCCTGCGCCATGCATCTCTCCTTTCACGTTATATCGCGTTCTGAGAGAGGACGTTATATCGCGTCTGGTCTGCGCGCAAGACCCTACTGCTTGTTGCGGTCATGGATGGGAGCCCGAGCGCCTGCGGTCAGGCTGAGATCCGCATCCAGTCATTCCACCCGTTGTGGAGGACCAACCAGGCGATAAGGCCGTACCCGGCCTGGCCCGGATGCACCCGGTCCGGCGACGCGTTGACGTCGGAGAGCCACTGCTCGTGACCGACCAGCGGGCGGAAACAGTCCACGTAAGCCACGCCGCGGCGGGCGCAGACGTCGGCCTGAGCCTCGGCCAAGGCCTCGATCCGCCCGTTGAGGTCACCGTCGAGGCTAGGGACCAGACCGACACAGAACACCGCCACGCCGCTCGACGTCGCCTCGTCGATGATGTTCGCAAGGTTGAGCCGCGACCGCGCCAGGCTGACGCCGGTCGCGACGTCGTTGGCGCCGATCGAGATGACCAGCCGCTTCTCGGTTCGGTTCACCCAGCGGGGCGCGGTCTCGTTGCGCCAGCGGCTCATCACGCCGGAGGACGTGTCACCACGGACGCCGAGGTTGTATGCGGTGAGGTCGAGGTCCGGATGCTGGGTCCGGCTCACGACCCGGCCCACCCAGCCGAGTCCCTTCGGGTCACCGTAGCCCGCCGTCATGGAGCTCCCGATGAAACAAAGACCGACGTCCCGGCGACCCGAGGCCACGGTGAACTCGGCGCTCGGGATGAACTCCGGCTCGACGTGGTTGGACGGGCCGGGGGTCTGCTCGCTCACGGGGTCATCGTGGCATGCGACATACACCGGCTTGATCGGGACGTGCGGCTAGGGGACGGAATTCGGTGCGGTTCAGAGCACGAACGGGAACACGGTGCCGAAGTCGCTCCTCGGCGTCAGTCCTCGTCGTCAGTCCTCGTCGTCAGTCCTCGTCGTCATCGAGGCGCGCCAACCAGGTGGCCAGCCGCTCGACCGGCACCTCGAACTCGGGGTGCAGGTCGACAAACGCACGCAGCTGCTCCGCCAGCCAGTCAAGCGAGACTTCCTCCTCGCCTCGGCGGGCGGCGAGCTCCTCGATTCCGCGGTCCGTGAAGTACACAGGACTACCCGTCCCCAGAAACGCAGCCTGATCAGCGGTCGAGGGCCGCGGCGACGAGATTCTCCTGCTCGACCTCGTGCTTGCGGTGTGAACCCGTGGCCGGCGACGCCGACGCCCGCCGCGACACCAACCGCAGCGGACGCGTCTCACCGAACTCGGCCATCGCTTCGGGCAGGTTGAGCGCCATGTACGCCCATGCGCCCTGGTTGCGCGGCTCGTCCTGGACCCAGATCACCTCGGCCTCGGGATAGACCGACAACGCCTCGGCGATCTCGGCGCCCGGCACGGGGGCCAGCCGCTCGACTCGCACGATCGCCGTGGCCACGTCGCCTCGCTTGGCCCGCTCCCCCTCGAGGTCGTAGACGACCTTCCCGGAGGCGAGGAGGACGCGGGTTACGGCCGCCGGGTCGAGCGGTCGGCCGTCGATCCCAGGGTCAGGCAGGACCGGCCGGAAGCCGCCCTGCGTGAAGTCCTCAACGCTGCTCGTCGCGGCCTTGAGCCGCAGCATCGACTTCGGGGTGAAGACGATGAGCGGACGGCGCGGGCGGGCATACGCCTGCCGCCGCAGCAGGTGGAAGTACGACGCCGGCGTCGACGGGTACGCAACGGTCATGTTGTCCTCGGCGCAGAGCTGGAGGTACCGCTCGATGCGGGCCGACGAGTGGTCGGGACCCTGGCCCTCGTACCCGTGCGGCAGCAGCAACGTCACCGACGAGCGCTGCCCCCACTTCTGCTCGGACGACGAGATGAACTCGTCCATGATCGTCTGGGCGCCGTTGGCGAAGTCGCCGAACTGGGCTTCCCAGAGCACCAGCGCGTCCGGCCGCTCGACGGAGTAGCCGTACTCGAAGCCCATCGCCGCGAACTCGCTCAGCAGCGAGTCGACCACCCAGAACCGGCCCTGCCCTTCACCGAGGTAGAGCAGCGGCGTCCACTCGGCGGCGGTGTGCTTGTCGATGAGCACCGCGTGCCGCTGGACGAAGGTGCCCCGGCGGCTGTCCTGGCCGGCCAGCCGGATGGGCGTGCCTTCCAGAAGCAGCGACCCGAAGGCCAGCAGCTCGCCCATGGCCCAGTCGATGCCGCCCTCGCGGGTCATCGCCGCCCGCCGCTCGAGGAGCTGGCGGAGCTTGGGGTGAACGGTGAACCCATCGGGGATGTTGGTGAACGCGTCGCCGATCTGCTGGAGCACCTCCGCGGAGACGCCGGTGTTGTTCTTCCAGCGCGGGGCGGTCGCGTAGTCGGCCGCCTGGGAAGCCGGCTTCTCCAGTCCTTTGCTGCGCGTGTCGGCGGACACGGTGGACGCGGGTGCTGGGGCCTTCATGGCCTCCTTGGTCTCGAGGAAGACGCGCTCCAGTTGCTGCTGGTAGTCCCGCAGCGCCGCCTCGGCGTCCTCCTGCGAGATGTCGCCTCGGCCGATGAGCGCCTCGGTGTAGAGCTTGCGGACCGAGCGCTTGGCCTCGATGAGGTTGTACATCAGCGGTTGCGTCATCGACGGGTCGTCGCCCTCGTTGTGTCCCCGACGGCGGTAGCAGACCATGTCGATGACGACGTCCTTGTTGAACGCCTGCCGGAACTCGTACGCCAGCTCCGCCACCCGGACGCACGCCTCCGGATCGTCGCCGTTCACATGGAAGATCGGCGCCTGGATCATCCGGGCGACGTCGGTCGAGTAGACCGACGAGCGCGACGCCGACGGCGAGGTCGTGAAGCCGACCTGGTTGTTGATGACGACGTGGATGGTGCCGCCGGTGCGGTAGCCACGCAGCTGCGACAGGTGGAGCGTCTCCGCGACGACGCCCTGGCCGGCAAAGGCGGCGTCGCCGTGCAGCAGCAGGGGCAGGACGGTGTAGGCCTCGCC
>JBKPQA010000172.1:0-3488 GCA_046733835.1 Actinomycetota bacterium | reverse complement strand
GGCTTGCTCACCTTCGCCTTCGACTTCGCCATGTCGGCCATCCTGCCCGGGGCACGGACCCCGCGCACGGATACTCATGGGATGCGCGTGTTGCTCGCCGACCTGCCGGGGGCTGACAGTGTCATCCTCGGCGCGCCCGTGGACGATGCGTCACTGGCGGCCCTGTACTCCGCCCAGCCGCGGCTCGGACTGTGGGTGCGGGCCAACTTCGCGACGAGCCTCGACGGCGGGATCACCGGTCCCGACGGCAGGTCCGGGTCGATCAACACGGCGGCCGACCATGTCGTCTTCGAGCTGCTGAGGGCCGTCAGTGACGTCGTGGTCGTGGGCGCTGGCACGCTGAGGTCCGAGGGGTACACGGCCTTGACGGTCCACGACCGTTGGCGCAAAACCCGGTCGGAGTTCGGCCTTCCTGCGGCGCTCCCCTTGGTATGCGTGTCGAACTCCGGTCAGGTCCCTCCTCGCCTTCGTGAGGCGCCACGGGGCACGGTCCTGCTCGCGACGCACACCCGCTCCCCCGGCCTCGCCGAGGCGGGGGACCTTCTCGGCGAGCAGCAGGTGCTGCTGTGCGGGGACGAGGAGGTGGACGACCGCCGGCTGGTCGCGGCCCTAGCCGAGCGCGGCTGGAACCGCATCCTGACCGAAGGCGGGCCACACCTGGCCAGCTCGATGGTCGCCGCGGCCGTGCTGGACGAGGTATGCGTGTCGGTCACGCCACGGGTCGTCGGCGGCAGCGGTCCACGGATGACCACAGCGGTCGCGACGCCGACCGGTTACGTTCCGCACGTGCTTGTGGAGGAGGACGGCACCGTGATGGGTCGGTGGTTCCGGTCCGAGCCCCTCTAGGCGGTCAGGAAGCCGGCCAGCACGCGCTCCCAGCGAGCCGAGTCCAGGTTCCATTCCTTGCAGTGCCGGGCGGTGTCCCAGCGCTCGAGCGAGACGATGTCCGGCCGTGCCTCGGCCAGGGCGATCGACGGGCCCGCGGGGACGAACTCGTCGTCCACGGAGTGCTGGATCAGGATGCGATGCCGGATCTCCCCGGAACGCGCCACCCAGTTGGTCAAGGCGACGTCGACCGGGTCGTGGACGCCGACGAGGTGACGCGTCGCGCGCCGGCCCATGACGAGGGTGCCGAGGTCGCGGAGTGGCGGCGGGATGTGGTGGAGCTTGGCATGATGGGCCAGCACATCGCCCCAGTCGACGACCGGGGCGTCGAGAAAAACGCCTTCGACGAAGTCGCCCGTGGCGGTCTGGTGCAGGCTCTGGAGAATCACCGCCCCGCCCATCGACCAGCCGCCGAGGACCGCTCCGGTCGCGCCGGCCGCCGCCGCGTACTCCAGCGCTGACTCGACGTCCCGCCACTCGCTGAGCCCGAGGTTGTACCGGCCGTCCGGCGCCGGCGGCGCGGTCGGGTCGTTGCGATACGTGACGACGAGGCAGGTGAAGCCGAGCCGCAACAGGACCGGCAGCGCGCGCAGGCACTCCTCGCGACGAGCGGCCCGGCCGTGGACGAGGATCGCCCAGCGTCCGTTGGCATGGCGCGGTTCGAGCAGCCAGGCGGGCATGGGTCCGAGCTCGCCGTCGATGGCGATGTCCCGGTAGGGAAGGCCCATGCTCGTCAGCGGATCGGTCCAGTAGTAGTACTGGTTCCAGCGGGCCGGTCCGGGGCGGAGCTCACCCTTGTCGACGGAGACGAGCCGGCGCACGACAGTTGCTGTCTCGTCGTCGCGCTCGAGGATGTCGGCGACCCGGGCATGGCCGGCGCCGCCGTCGAGCCAGACCCCGTACCGGCCGGGGATGACGGTCTCGGGGTTGGCCCCGAAGGTCACCCGGTCCGCGCCGACGTCGAAGATCTCGATGTCGTCCGGACGTCGGTGGTCCGGCGTGAGGACCTTGCGGGCGAAGTAGGTGGCCGTCGCAAGCGAGCCGCTCACGGCCGCGCCGACGACCGCCGCCCCGCCGGCTCCGGCGACTCGCAGTACCCGTTGCGCCGTGGCGGGGTCGACACGGGCCGGGGACACGCCGCTCATCGTCTCAGGACTAACCGCAAGCTGCGGCAATCCGAGCCAAGGGCCGGGTCTGTGTCGCCCGGAGCTTCGGGAATCCGGTGCGACGTCGAGGTGCTGCGGTAGTCCCGTGCTCGAGGCGCCTGGGTAGGTTGACGTTCCGTGAAGCAGCCCCTCGATTTGCCCGTCCAGCCCATGCTCGCCAAGGCGGTCAAGGAGGTGCCAGCGGCCGACAGCGTTCCCGGCGGCCTGGTCTACGAGCCGAAGTGGGACGGCTTCCGTTGCGTGGTCGTGCGCGACGGCGACGAGGTGGAGCTGGCCAGCCGGGGCAGTCGGCCGCTGACGCCGTACTTCCCCGAGGTCGTCGAGAACGTGCGGCGGCTGCTTCCCCCTAAGTGCGTGATCGACGCCGAGATCGTCGTCCGCAGCGGTCCGCGCGGGGAGGAGCGGCTCCAGTGGGAGCACCTTTCGCAGCGCATCCACCCGGCCGAGTCGCGGATCCGCAAGCTGTCCCAGGAGACGCCGGCTGAGCTGGTCTGCTTCGACCTGCTCTCGCTCGGCGAAGAGTCGCTGATGGATCTGCCGTTTCGCGAGCGCCGCTCACGGCTCGAGCAAGCGTTGAAGAACCTCAAGGACGACGATCCGATCCACCTCACTCAGGTGACGACCGACGCCGACGTTGCGCGGGGCTGGTTCGAGCGGTTCGAGGGCGCCGGACTCGACGGCGTCGTCGCCAAGCCGCTCGAGCAGGCATACGCGCCCGGCAAGCGGACGATGTTGAAGATCAAGCACGCCCGCACCGCCGACGCCGTGGTCTACGGATACCGAATCCACAAGTCAGGCCAGGGCGTCGGCTCCTTGCTGCTCGGTCTCTACACCGACGTGGACGGCGAGGACAAGCTGGTGGGTGTCGGTGGGATTGCCGCGTTCACCCAGAAGCGCCGACTCGAGCTCGTCGACGAGTTCGCACCGCTGGTGATCCGCGACGACGAGGGCAACCCCGTCGCGGCGGAGACCGACCGCTCGCGGTTCTCCTCCGCCAAGGACGTCGCATACGTCCCGGTCCGGCCGGAGCGCGTCGTCGAGGTGGCCTTCGACCAGATGGAGGGTATGCGGTTCCGACACGCCGTGACGTTCCTGCGCTGGCGACCGGACCGCGAGCCGACCTCCTGCCGCCTGGACCAGGTCGAGCGAGCACCCGCATACGACCTGGCCGAGGTCCTCACCTCGGGCTGACGGTCACCGACGTCGGCGACGGTGCGGCGAGTCCCAGCCGCCGGGCGGTTCCTCGGGATTGTCGCGCAGGTAGCCGCCTTCGTCCGGCAGGTACTCTGCGTCGTCCTCGTACTTCTTCTTCGAGGGCTGCACTCGCGGCGGTTCGCCGGGCATCTTCGGATAGTCGGGCGGGAAGTTGAGCTCGGGGAGGCCGTCGGCCACGTCACGCTCCCACCACTCGAGGGCGCCGCCGATGGTGCCGACCGA
>JBKPQA010000171.1:0-6316 GCA_046733835.1 Actinomycetota bacterium | reverse complement strand
CGGGCCGGCGGTCACTCGATGCGGCCGTCACCGCCCGGCGTCAACGCGTGTCCACGACGCTGAGCCGGTGGTCTGAGGCGGACCGCCGCGACCTCGCGCGGTTGCTCGGGAAACTCAACGACGACCTGTCCTAGGTCGCGGGCTGCTGGACGGACGTTGCCGGCCATCTAGCGACTTCCAGGTCTGATGGGAGTGCAGCGTCCGGAATTCCGGGCGTTGCACTCCATTTCTGGTGGCCCGTTGCCCGGCGTCAAACCATCTCCTCCTTGGCGACCTTGGGCAACTGCGAGACGAGGGCGAGCGTCAGCGCATACAGCACCGTTCCGAGCAGGAGTACGACCTGCGTCGCGCCGGCGAACCCACCATCCGCGGCGACGCGCTGGAAGAACACCGTGCCGAGTGCGGCCACACCGATCGCGCCGGAGAACTGCTGGACCGCGTTGAGCAGGCCTGAGCCGGTGCCGACCTCCGCGTCGGACAGGTCGCCGAGGATGTAACCGAACAGCGGGACGAACACCAGCCCGGAGCCGAACCCGCTCAGCAGCAGGGCCGGCGCCACGGACCACGAGGTGAGGTCCGCGCCGAAGTGGCCGACCGACCACCACAGAGCCAGCATCCCGGCCAGCGCGATCCCCAGACCCAGCTGCAGCGTGGCCCGACCGAGCCTCTCGGCCAGGAACGCGCCGGACAAGCCGGCCCCCACGGCGGTCCCGAGCGCCCACGGGATCAGGGACAGGCCGGAGTGGAGCGGTGTCCAGCCGAGGCCGAGCTGCATGAGGAGGTTGAAGGCGAGGGTGAAGCCGGTCAGCGCCGTGAAGAATGCGGCGATGACGACGAGACCGACGACGAAGCTGCGCTTGCGGAACAGCGACGGCTCGATGACCGGATGGTCGCTGCGCCGCTCCGACCTCACGAACAGCGCCAGGACGACGAGCGAGCCGATCATTGACGCCCACGTCCACGTCGGCCAGCCGAGCTCGCGTCCCTGGACCAGCGGGACGATCAGCATCGCTGAAGCGAGGGTGAGGAGCGTGACGCCGAGCGGGTCGAGCCGGGCGGCACGGTTCTCCCCTGTCTCCTTGGGCAGGTAGCGCCAGGCCAGTGCGAAGGCGGTCACCCCGATCGGAACGTTGATGAGGAAGATCGAACGCCATTGAGAACCAAATAGGTTGGCGTCGAGAAGCCATCCGGCGAGGATCGGTCCAGCAACACCCGCGAGACCCATGACCGGCCCGAACGGGATGAACGCCTTGTCAAGCTTGTCCGGCGGGAAGGCGACCTTCACGAGAGCCAGCCCCTGAGGGATCATCACAGCGCCGAAGAGGCCCTGCAGGACCCGTGCCACGATGAGCCAGCTGGCCTCGGGCGCCAACCCGCACGCGAGCGACGCCACGGTGAAGCCCGCCATCCCCACGAGGAACATCCGGCGGCGCCCGAGCAGGTCTCCGAGCCGCCCGCTGATGACCAGTCCCAGCGCAAAGGCCGTCGTGTATGCGGCAAGCACCCACTGGAGTGTGGTGTTGCTCCCACCCAGGTCGGCGCGGATCGACGGGCCGGCGAGGTTCGCGACGGTGGCGTCGACGAGGTCCATGACATCGGCGATGAGGACGACGACCAGGACCATCCAGTAGTGCCGCGCGGCGGGAGGGACGCTTATCCTGGACGAACGCTGTTCGATAGCCACGAACACTGTTCTAGCGACGAACACCGTTCTTGTCAACTAGGATCAATTCCATGTCCGTGGATCGGCGAATCGAGCGGCACGTCCGCAAGCTCGAACGCCGGGCCGGACGGAAACCTCGCAAGCCGCCACTCAGTGTCGAGCGCATCGTCGACACGGCGCTGAATCTTGTTGCGGCAGAGGGGTTTGAGGCCCTCACCATGCGTCGTGTGGCTGCCGCTCTCGATACCGGCCCGGCTTCGCTCTACGCCCACGTCGTCAACAAGGCTGACCTCGACGAGCTGATCGTCGGGTACCTGTCGTCACAGGTCGTGCTACCCACTCCGGACCCGGAGCGGTGGCGCGAGCAGATCCTCCACGTCGCCACTCAGATCCGTGACGTCTACCTGCGATATCCCGGCGTCTCGCAGGCCGCCCTTGGGGTCGTCCCGTCCAACCCGGAGACCTTGCGGATCAGCGAGGGCCTGCTGGGCATCCTGTTGGCCGGCGGTGTCGCTCCGCAGACCGCGGCGTGGGCGATCGACGCGCTCAGTCTTTACGTGTGCGCCTACTGCCTCGAGATGTCCATGTGGGTCCGGCAGATGTCGGACAGCAAGGGCTGGGTCGTGGAGCAGGAGACCCTGACGCGCCGGTTCGCGGCCCTGCCCGACGGCGAGTTCCCGCTGACCAAAAGGTATGCGGCCGAGCTCACCGCCGGGGAAGGGCACGACCGCTTCGACTTCGCGTTGCGGACGATGATCGACGGTCTCGGCGGCCGCCCCTGACCGAGGTTGGTTCTCTGGACCGACCCGAAGTCGGGCTTCGTTTCGCAGCAACAACTCCGACATGTCTGGCCCGTTGCGCGTGTCCAGGCGCTTCGGCCGGAACTTCTCACACATGTCGGACTTGTGGCGACGTCGCCTGCAGGTCAGGGCGCAGGACTCACGCGTCCTGCGGACCCCGAGCTCCGCCCGGCGAGGGCGGCGAATCCCGCGGACCGCGGCCGCTCCGCGAAGAGGGCGGCGCATCCCGAGGGCTAGGGCCGCTCCGCGGAGAGGACGGTGCATCCTGCGGCCCTTCAGTCGGCAACGGCGCAGGCGCGATGTCGTCGAACAGCCGGAGCACGGCCGCCAACGGCGACACCGGCCAGGCCATCACCCGTCGCGGCGACAGCCCGAGGTCGTAGGCAGCCTGCTCACGCTCCCAGTCCGGCAGAGTCCGCACCCGGAAGTCTCGACCGCCCAAGCGGAACCGCTGATGAGTGAGGTCGAGGAGCATGTCGTGCCCCGCGAACCCGCTTGCCCGCCCTCCGGATCCGGCCGAGAGCCCACCCGCTCCCCAGGAGGCGTGCCAGCGCAGGGACTTCGAGTCGGCCAGGCGTTCCGGGCGCCAGATCGTGACGACCTCGAGAGCTAGCCGGCCCCACAGATCAGCCGCCGCCGTCCCGTCGAGCCCGTCCAACCGGCCCAAGAACCGGGCGGCGACGCGTTCGACCGGCGCGTCCTGCGGGTCGGACGGGTCCCGATACCGCAGGGTGAGCGCCGCCCGCAGCAGGGCCCAGTCGGTGTCGCGAAGGACGACGCTGCCGACGGCGAGATGCGCATCGGGATCGGCGCTCAACAGAACCCGGGCCCATCCTTCCCGAGTGGCGACGGCATCCGGCTTGCTCACGGCACCGTGAACGGCGCGCCAAAAGGCCGACTCATCACCGAGGTCCGTGGGGAGCAGCCCCCAGTTCACCCCGATCGCGCCGCCTGGAGACAGGCGCACGAGCACCCCGAGAACGCGCGACTGCGCTCCGGCCAAGGGCCGGCGGCGCAGATAGATGGGAACGACGACCGAGCGGCCGAGGCCGGCGTCACCGAGGCGGCGCCGCGCCGAGCGCCCGGTGACCGAGTCCGGGTCCAGCCCGGAGGAAACCGCCGTCTCCCGTTGCTCCCACGGGTTCTTCACGGGTGGAGATCCGGACTGGGCCCCGGCGCTCACCGTGCTCGCGTTGGGTCGACGTAGGCCGGCTGCCACAGGGCCAGGGCCTGCGATGCCGTGGCGAAACGGGGCGGCCGCTCGCCGGGGCGGACGGCGACGATCTCGCCGCCGGCACCGGCGGCGAAGATCCGTGAGCCGAGCTGGGCTCGGGCGTCCGCCCGCTGAGTCTGTGCCGCCAGCTCGGTGGTGAGCTCCCTGACCCGGGCGCGAAGAGCCTCGACCTGGTTCTCCAGCTCGAGAATCCGCTGGATGCCGGCCAGCGAGACACCTTCGTCCTGGGACAGCCGCTGCACCTCGCGCAGCAACGCGACGTCACGGCCGGAGTAGCGGCGGCCACCACCGCGGGTTCGCGACGGCGACACGAGTCCGATCCGGTCGTACTGCCGCAGCGTCTGCGCATGCATACCCGCTAGCTGGGCCGCCACCGAAATGACGAAGACCGGGGTGTCGTCGTCGGGGCCGAAGCTCCGACGGTCCAGGGGGTCCTTGCCTGGGGCGGCCATGACTCGTCCGCAGTCAGACCCGGGCCCGCTCGAAGAGCTGGGCCCGCGGGTCGTGCCCCGCCTCGTCGGTCTGCATCTTCTCCAGCGCCTCGCGCGCGGCGTCGGTGAGCCGCTGCGGCACGACGACCTGGACCTTGGCCAGCAGGTCGCCGGTCTTGTCGCCGCGCTTGACGCCGCGCCCCTTGACCCGCAGCACTCGACCGCTCGGCGTCCCGGGCGCGATCTTCACCCGGACCGGACTGCCCTCGAGCGTGGGAACCGACACGGTCGCGCCGAGTGCCGCCTCGGAAAACGTCACCGGCAGGTCGACAGTGAGGTTGTCGCCCTCGCGGCCGAAGACGGGGTGCTTCTCGACCGTGACAGTGAGAATGAGATCTCCGGGCTCGGCGCCCGCGTCACCACGAGCCCCCTTGCCACGCAACCGAATCTTCTGACCGTCGCGTACGCCCGGGGGGATCCGCGTCGTGATGCGCTGCCCGTCGGCCGCCTCGAGGGTCACGGTCTGGCCGGCGACGGCGTCGCGGAACGACAGGGTCGTCCGCGCTTGGACGTCGGCACCCTTGCGCGGCCCCCGTGGCGCGCCGAACGTGTCGTAACCGCTGTAGGAGCCGCCACTTGGATACGCCCCTCCGGCCTGGCCGAAGAGGCTGGCGAGCAGGTCCTGCATCTCGGCGTCACTCGCCCCGCTCGTGCTCGTCGAGTACCGGGTACGGGTGTTGCCGCCACCACCGAACATGCCGGAGAAGATGTCCTCGAAGCCGCCGGTGCCACCGCCGCCCGCCGTGAACCGCGCACCGCCGCGCGTCATGGCGCGGATCTGGTCGTACTGCTGCCGCTGCTCGGGGTCGGAGAGGACGGAATACGCCTCGCCGATCTCCTTGAACCTGGCCTCGGCCGCCGCGTCCCCCGAGTTCTGGTCGGGGTGCAGCTTGCGGGCCAGCTTGCGGTAGGTCTTCTTGATCGTCGCGTCGTCGGCGTCGGAGGGGACGCCGAGGATGGCGTAGAAGTCCTTCTCCAACCAGTCCTGGCTAGCCATCTCGACGTCCCTCCTTCGTTCGTCTGAGTATGCGATGGCGTATGCGGTTGCCTGTCACTGCGGGTCGGCGACGGAGACCCGCGCGGGCCGGACGACCCGCTCCCCCATCTTGAACCCGGGCTGGATCACCTGGACGACGGTCGTCGTGGTGGCGTCCTCGGGCAGCTCGGCCTCGACATGCATCAAGGCCTCGTGGATGACCGGGTCAAACTTTTCCCCTTTGGCGCCGAGCGTCGTGACACCGAACCGGCCCAGAATGCTCTCCAGCTTGTCGGCGATCGCCGCGAACGGGCCGCCCTCCAGCTCGCCGTGCTCCCGCGCGGCGTGGATGTCGTCGAGGACGGGGAGCAGCGCTTCGATGACCTGCGTGACCCCCCGGTCGCGGGCGAGGTCACGGTCGCGGTCGACGCGCTTCTTGTAGTTGACGTACTCCGCCTGTAGCCGGCGCAGGTCCTCCAGATGCTCGGCCGCCTTGCGGGTGTCGGGGTGGATGTCGTCGGCCACAGCGGCAGGCGCCTCTTCGACGACTTCGCCCTCGATCTCCCCTTCTATCAACGATTCCGGCGTGTCAGGGATGTAGACGTCGTACTCGTCGTCGCCACCCGGCTCCGCGGAGGCCTCACCGCCGTACCGGCCCTGACCGGACCGCCCGGCCGCCTCGTGCCCACGCCGGTGACCATGACCGTGACCCTGACTCTGGCCCCGACTCTGACTGGAGCCGTGGCCGGTGGGTCCGGTCGGCTCCTCGCCGACCGGACCCTCCTGCTCGTGCTCGTGCCCTGGGGTCACTTGGTGTCCTGAGGCGTCTCGTCGTCGACGATCTCGGCGTCGACGACCTCGTCGTCAGCGGACCGGGAGCTCCCGGCGCCGGTCTGCGCGCCGGTGGCCGAGTCCTGGGGGCCAGCCTCGCCGGAACCGGCAGCCGACTCGTTGGCCGCACTCGCCGCATACATGGCCTGCCCCATCTTCTGGGAGACCTCGCTGAGCCGCGCCGTCTTGGCCTTGATGTCCTCGACGTCGGTGCCCGGCACCTCCTTGGTGCCGACCGCGGTCTTGAGCTCGGCGAGCGCCGCGTCGACGTCGGACTTCTCCGCCGCCGGGACCTTGTCGCCGTTCTCGGCGAGGAACTTC
>JBKPQA010000170.1:0-4259 GCA_046733835.1 Actinomycetota bacterium | reverse complement strand
GGACAAGGGTCGACGGCCGGGGCGGACGTTCTGAGCCTGGGAGGCGGCCCGGGGCCGGCGGAAGAGTCGACCGCGACGTCGGGTGGTCTGCGTCTGGTCCGTCTGGTCCGTCTGGTCCGTCTGGTCGGTCTGGTCGGTCTGGTCCGTCTGGTTCGTCATGATGAATCTCCTTGGTAGTCAGCGTTATTGCTCTTACCAGGAAGTTTCGGGCCAGATCGAGGCGCCCGGTGTCCGCCGGTCGGAGGACCGCTCGGAGGATCTGCGGCACCCGACCGATGGACAGGGAAGTGGGCTGGCCCCACGGCTCGACGAGTGGTTGGCCGGTTGGGCTGAGCAGGGTTTGACGTCGGAGTATCCGTGGGAGCCGACGCCGGTGGTCGTGAACGGCCAGCGCGTTCTCCCGTTCGCGTTGATCGACGCCGCGTGGCTGGCTGAGCATCCGGAGTACAGGGCGACGTTGCGGGAGGCGATGCGCCCCGGTTAGCACCGGCTGGTCGACCGGCGAAGACGGTTAATCGGCTGACGCCGTCAGGGACTTCCGCAGACGGGCGACAAGCCGCGCGCCTCTCCTCGGACCGGATCGCGGCCAAGGAGGAACGCGAGGCCCAGCGGGAACGGGATGAGCGCCGCAGCGAGCTGGAGGACCTGGCCGAGTTCCGGTTGCGGGACGCGCCGACGTTGCGCGAGGTGTTCGCTCGTGTCGAGCGGCAGACCAAGGCGCAACCGCAACTTCGGTCGGCGCACCTTCACACCGGCAGCGGTCAGCATCGGCGAACCTGACCTGACGCCGCACGGGCTGCGGCAGACGGCGGCCTCGCTGGCGATCGCCGCGGGGGCCAACGTGAAGGTCGTCCAGCAGATGCTCGGGCACAAGACCGCGAGCATGACGCTCGACCTCTACGGGCACCTCTTCCCGGACCAGCTCGACGACGTTGCGGACCGTCTCGACGTCATCGGCCGGGCGGCCGCTGAGAATTCTGCGGACTTTTTGCGGACTAGAGGGGAGGTGAGGATGTTGCCTGATGTGGCCGCAAGCGGCTGACCTGCGGTTATAGGGGTGGGCCCGGCCGGGATCGAACCGACGACACCCGCGGTGTAAACGCGGTGCTCTGCCAACTGAGCTACAGGCCCCTCCTCGTGCGCACGTCGACGCCGAGGCGGGGCAAAGTCTCTCAGACCCGTCACACCGATGCGGTCGCCGATCGCAGCTCGGCCAGGGCGGCCCGGTAGCCGGCAAAGTCACGCTGCTCCCCTGGACCGTTGACGAGAACCCACCGGACCACCCCGTCGCGGTCCACGAGGAACGTGCCACGCACCGCGAATCCGGTCTCCTCCCAGAAGACCCCGTATGCCTGTGCCGTCTCCCCGTGCGGCCAGAAGTCGCTGAGCAAGGGAAAGAAGTAGCCTTCGGCGTCGGCCCACGCGCGGACCGACTCCATGGGGTCGCACGAGATGCCGAGGACCTGCACGTCGTCGGCCTCGAAGTCCTCGAGGTGGTCGCGGATCTCGCGGAACTCACCGGTGCAGACCCCGGAGAACGCGAAGGGGTAGAACACGATCACGACGTGCTTCTCGCCGCGGAAGTCCTCGAGCGAGACGGTCTCTCCGTACTGGTTGCGCAGCCGGAACGCAGGCGCACTGTCACCGACGCCCAGCAGCCCACCTGAGGCTCGGGTGGAGTCGGTCATGCGAACCGTGTCCGCCTCACCGGCGCTGGCCGCGCGGCGCGACGAGCCGGACCGCGCTCCATTCCGCACTGACGTTTGCACCACCGGCGGTGTGCAGGCCGGCCGTGACCGCGGCCTCCTCGATCTCGCTGGCTTCGACGTGATCCGGGTGGCCGGCTTTGGGCGTCAGCAGGACGACGAAGCCGCCGTCAGCCAGGTTGGTCTTGGCGTCGACGAGCGTGTCGACGAGGTCGTCGTCGCCCTGCCGGAACCACACCAGGACCGCGTCCGCGACATCTGCGTAGTCCTCGTCCTCCAGCTCGGTCGTCGTCACGTCCTCGATGGCGAAGCGCAGCTCGTCGTCCACATCGCTGTCCCAGCCGATCTCCTGCACGACTTGTGTCGCCCCGAACCCCAGCTTGGCCAGTGCCCCGCCAGCCGATCCGGGTGACGCCGCGTGCGCGGTCGTACCCACGGTGCTGTCCCCTTCGTGCGTCGTTCCTGCAAGCGGTAACCACGGTAGTGGGTGACACGGCGCGCTGGCACGAGGTGCACAATCCGTGGACCAGGGACCCGGCGCCGACCTGCATACCGTGCGAACCCCGCATCGCACTGCCCGCCGTCGCTGGACACGACTCTCCCCCACCTGCGCGACAGTGGGAGGATGGTCCTGGATCACCTGCACACCCTGCAGACGAACGACAGCCTCATCGTCGTGGCTGCCGGAAAGGACGATGCACCGTGGCACGACAGGAAGCCGGACCCATCCTCAACGGCATCCCGAGCCAGCTCCCCGACACCGATCCGGAGGAGACCCAGGAATGGCTCGAGTCCCTTGACGGAGTCATCGACACCGCCGGTCGCACCCGGGCGCGCTACGTCATGCTCAAGCTCCTCGAGCGCGCCCGCGAGCAACAGGTCGGCGTCCCCTCACTGACGGCGACGGACTACATCAACACCATCAGTCCTGAGCAGGAGCCGTGGTTCCCGGGCGATGAGGAGGTCGAGCGCGAGTACCGCCGATGGATCCGGTGGAACGCCGCGATCATGGTCCACCGCGCGCAGCGGCCCGGCATCGGCGTCGGCGGCCACATCTCGACGTACGCGTCCGCGGCGACGCTGTACGAGGTGGGTATGAATCACTTCTTCCGCGGCCCCGACCACCCGGGCGGCGGCGACCAGGTCTTCTTCCAGGGACACGCATCCCCCGGCATGTATGCCCGGGCCTTCCTCGAAGGGCGGCTCACCGAGGACCAGATGGACGGCTTCCGTCAGGAGAAGAGCCACATCGTCGACGGGGTGATCCGGGCCCTACCGTCCTACCCACACCCGCGGCTGATGCCCGACTTCTGGCAGTTCCCGACGGTGTCCATGGGCATCGGCCCGATGAACGCGATCTACCAGGCGCAGTTCAACAAGTACCTCCACCTCCGCGGCATCAAGGACACGTCCCAGCAGCATGTCTGGGCCTTCCTCGGCGACGGCGAGATGGACGAGCCGGAGTCGCGTGGTGTCCTCCAGCTCGCCGCCAACGAGGAGCTGGACAACCTCACCTTCGTCATCAACTGCAACCTGCAGCGGTTGGACGGCCCGGTCCGCGGCAACGGGAAGATCATCCAGGAGCTCGAGGCGTTCTTCCGTGGCGCCGGATGGAATGTCATCAAGGTGATCTGGGGCCGGGGCTGGGACCCGCTGCTCGCGGCGGACCGCGACGGGGCCCTCGTCCACGTCATGAACTCGACGAGCGACGGCGACTACCAGACGTTCCGGGCCAACGACGGCGCTTACGTCCGGGAGCACTTCTTCGGTCGCGACCCGCGGATCCGCGCGATGGTCGAGAACTGGTCCGACGACGACGTGTGGTGGAAGCTCAAGCGAGGTGGCCACGACTACCGCAAGGTCTACGCCGCATACCAGGCCGCCATGAACCACACTGGGCAGCCGACGGTCGTGCTGGCCAAGACGATCAAGGGGTACAGCCTCGGCTCGCACTTCGCCGGTCGTAACGCCACCCACCAGATGAAGAAGATGACGCTGGACGACCTGAAGCTGTTCCGGGACGACATGCGCATCCCGATCTCTGACGAGCAGCTCGAGGCCGACCCGTACCAGCCGCCGTACTACCACCCCGGCAAGGACAACAAGGCGATCCAGTACATGCTCGAGCGCCGGGCCGCCCTCGGGGGCAACGTGCCGTCACGGCGCGTGCAGCACGACTCGCTGAAACTGCCGGGCGACGACGCATACGCGCAGCTGAAGAAGGGGTCCGGCAAGCAGGAGATCGCCACGACGATGGCGTTCGTCCGGCTGCTCAAAGACCTCATGCGCGACAAGGAGTTCGGCTCCCGGGTGGTCCCGATCATCCCCGACGAGGCGCGCACGTTCGGGATGGACTCCTTCTTCCCGACCATCAAGATCTACAACCCGCACGGGCAGAACTACACGCCGGTGGACGCCGAGCTGATGCTGGCCTACCGGGAGTCGGACAAGGGTCAGATCCTCCACCTCGGCATCGACGAGGCCGGATCGCTCGCCGCCTTCACGGCGGTCGGCACGTCGTATGCGACGCATGGCGAGCCGATGGTCCCGATC
>JBKPQA010000169.1:0-4006 GCA_046733835.1 Actinomycetota bacterium | reverse complement strand
GGCAGACCATGCTCTTCTCAGCGACCATGCCCGGTGCGATCGTCGCGCTGGCTCGGCGGTACATGAACCAGCCCACCCACATCCGCGCCATGGGGGACCCGGGCGAGAACGCGCATACGGTCAAGGCGATCGAGCAGTTCGTCTACCGAGCGCACGCCCTCGACAAGGTCGAGATGCTGTCGCGGATCCTCCAAGCCCGCGGCCGCGGCCTGACCCTGATCTTCAGCCGCACGAAGCGGACGGCGGCCAAAGTCGCCGAGGAGCTGACCGAGCGCGGCTTCGCCGCCGCGGCCATCCACGGCGACCTCGGCCAGGGGGCACGGGAGCAGGCGCTGCGGGCGTTCCGGCGCGGCAAGGTCGACGTCCTCGTGGCAACCGACGTCGCCGCCCGCGGCATCGACGTCGAGAACGTCACCCACGTCGTGAACTTCCAGTGCCCGGAGGACGAGAAGACCTACGTCCACCGCATCGGCCGGACCGCCCGGGCGGGCAACACGGGCATCGCCATCACGTTCGTGGACTGGGACGACATGCCACGGTGGGGCCTGATCAACCGCCAGCTCGACCTGGGCATCCCGGAGCCCGAGGAGACCTACTCCTCCTCGGACAACCTTTATGCGGAGCTCGACATCCCCAGGGACGTCACCGGACGCCTCGGCACGGCGCACCAGACCCGCGCCGGCCTCGAGGCGGAGGAGCTCGAGGACCTCGGGGAGACCGGGAAGGCCTCCGGCCGCCGGGGCAAGCGCTCGGAACCGCGACGTGAGGCCACGACCGAGCAGCGCCCTCGCCGCAACCGAAACCGTCGGCGGACGGTCCGTACTCACAGCGACGACGACGCAGGTGGTGCCCCCGCGCCGGTCCAGACGCCCTCGAGCGCGGAGACGAACACCGAGGCCAAGGCGCGCCGGCCGCGGCGCCGCCGGCGTCCCGGCGGCGCTGAGACTGCCCCGGCGGCCGTGGACGACTGACCCGTTCCGGGCGCAACCGGTACGGATTCCGACCGCTTAAGCCCGGACTCAGGACCGCGACGGCGTCCGCCGGCGAGCGGCCAGAGCCGAGGCGACCTCCCGATACGCCGCCGCGCCCTTGGAGGACCGCGACGTGGAGAGGATCGAGCGGCCCACGGCAGGCGCCTCGGCGAACCGCACGGTCTTCGGGATCGGCGGCGAGAGCACTGGCACCTCGTACCGCTCTCCCACGTCGGCCAGCACGGCCTGGGCGTGGTTGCTCCGCCCGTCGAACAGCGTGGGCAGGATGCCGAGGATCTCGAGATCCGGGTTGAGGATGCGCTGGACGTCGGAGACCGTGTCGAGCAGCTGCCCGACGCCGCGGTGGCTGAGCATTTCGCAGGGCATCGGGATCAGCAGGCCGTCGGCCGCCGTCAAGGCGTTCAGGGTGAGGACGCCGAGCGACGGCGAGCAGTCGAGAAGGACGACGTCGTAGGAGTCGAGCACCGGCTCGAGTGCGGTGCGCAGGACGTACTCGCGCCCGGGCCGGGCCAGCAGCTGCGCCTCGGCGCCGGCCAGCTCGATAACGGACGGCACGAGATCGACGCCGTCGACGCAAGGCACCACGGCGTCAGCCAGCGGCGTTCTCCCGACGAGCGCCTCGTTGACGGACGTCTCGACCGTGTCCGGGTCCACTCCGAGCGAGAAGGTTAGGCAGGCCTGCGCGTCGAGGTCGACCAGGAGGACGCGTTCACCCCGCTCGGCGAACGCCGCCCCCAGGCTGGCCACCGTCGTCGTCTTCGCCACGCCGCCCTTCTGGTTCGCCACCGCGACTACCCAGGCGGACCGGCCCGCGGAGGGGCTGGAGGAGCTCCTCCTCGGGGTACGACTGGCCATGCGCACGCCTCTCGTCACCAGCTTCGAGGGCTGCCCAGGAGGACTTCTCCGGCCCCATCCGCTGTCCCTCCGGACACGAAGCACGGTAGTCGCACCACGCGCACAAGGCGGACGGCAGGGGTGGGAAGGCCGGCGACGCGGCGCCGAGCTCGGCGAACGAGGCGTCCGCCGCCCTTGCGTCGCGGGCCAGAGAGTCGGCCTCGTCGAGCTTGCGGGCCAACGACTCGTCGGTATGCGTGTGCCCCGCCACCGTGCCAGTGGGGACGTGATGGAGCTCGACCCGGACGCATCGGCGGCGGAACATCCGCCAGGCCGCCGCCGCATACAGGGCCAGTGGCAGTGAGGTTCGGGCCTCTTCATCAGTGCAGGGACGCCGGCTGGTCTTGTAGTCGACGACGACGAGCTCCGAGCCGCCGGGTCCCTCCCGCTCGTCGATCCGGTCGACGCGGCCGGTCAGCACCAGACTGTCGGTGCGCATGGAGACGGTGCGCTCGATGCCGATCGGCTGTGGGTCGGGGTCAGCGTCGCCGAGGTATGCCTCCACCTCGCCGCCGACCTTCTCCCGCCAAAGGGCACTCTGCTCGTCGTCGCGGAACCCCGTCTCGATCCAGGCCTTCTGGAGCAGTCGGGCCCCCGCCGCGGCCGTGCGCTCGCGGCGCGGCAGGTCCCACCAGTCACGCAACGCGTTGTGGGTGGCAATCCCCACGGACGTGTGTGCGCGTTGGGGACGTGCGGTCGGGCGGGGGCGGTCGAGGTACTGGAACCGGTAGCGGCGCGGGCACTCGAGGTAGGCCAGCAGGCGACTGGGCGACGCCGCATACAGCGGCGTGGGCATGCCCTCGAACATGCCCTGTCGCGCCGCCGTCTGCATCGTCACATCCGCAACGTACCGAGATGGGCGGACCACTCCCGGGATTGATCCACAGGTGTCAGGCACCCTGCGTGACGAACGCTCGCACGGCGCTGGCGACCATCTGGACGGCGATCGCCGACAGCAGCAGACCGGCGATGCGGGTGGCGAGGACGGTGCCGGACTCGCCAAGGACCCGGCGAACGACCGTCGCGAACCGCAGGAAGAGGTAGACGACGAGCATCGTCCCCAGCAGAGCGAGGCCCACCGCCAGATATCCGGGCACCCCGGGCCCGGCGCCGGCCTGCTGGACCGCGAGCATCATCGCGACGATTGCCCCAGGGCCGGCCAGGAGAGGTGTGCCCAACGGGACCATGGCGACGTTGACCCCGGCGTCCGCCATGGCCTCCGACTCCTGACCGGTGAGCAGCTGCAGGGCGACCAGGAGCAGGAGCAACCCCCCGGCGCCCTGCAGGGCGGCGATGGAGACGTGAAGGTAGTCGAGGATGCGCTGCCCGAACAGGGCAAAGAGCGCGATGACGCCGAATGCCACGAGGGACGCCCGGCGGGCTGCTGCGGACCGCTCGGCCGAGGTCATGCGCGCGGTGAGCGCGAGGAAGATCGGCACCGCCCCGGGGGGATCCATGATGACGATCAGCGTGATCAGCGTGGAGATGAATAGGGTCAGCGAGGCGGAGAGGCTCTCAGTCATTGCCGGTCACCGCAGCACCGGAATCACGCCACTGGAGCGGCCCTCGATCTCAGCCAGCACCTCGGGTGCCGTTGTGTTCTCACCGAGTCGGTTTTCCTTGCCGGCGCCGTGGTAGTCGCTGGAGCCGGTGACGAGGAGGCCGAACCGCGCGGCCAGCTCCCGGCCGTGCGCCCGCGCCGCCTCGTCGTGGTCCCGGTGGTCGACCTCGAGCCCGGACAGCCCCACCGCCACCATCTCCTCGATGACGGCGTCCCCGGCCCCGGCGCCTCGACCGCGCCCGAAGGGATGGGCGTGGACGGCGACACCCCCGGCCTGGACGACCAGCCCGACCGCGTCGACCGGGTCGGGGGCGTAGTGGCGCACGTAGTAGGGGCTGTCGTTGCCGAGCCAGCGGAGGAACGCCTCGTCCCGGTTGGGGACGGTCCCGTTGGCCACCAGCGCGTCGGCGATGTGGGGGCGCCCCTCGGTCGCGCCCGGAGGCACTTGGGCCACGACGTCCGCATACGAGATGGGTATGCCGTCGGCGGCCATCCGCTCGACCATCCGTCGCAACCGGCTGATCCGCGCCTCGCGCGCGCGGCCGATCTCCGTGGCGAG